>CACAYX010000010.1 GCA_902536775.1 uncultured Prochlorococcus sp. | reverse complement strand
CCATTTTTGATATTAAGATTTGATAATTCCACTACAAAAAACAAAGTTATTGGATAAATTCTATATCAGGCATTTTTAAAGTGATTTTGAACCCCGAGTTAAAAGAAAAAGGAGAAATAAAAGATTTAATGAAGTCAAAGGATTCTTTTAGAGCTTTCCCTTTGGCCGCAATTACAGGTCATAGCTTATTGAAATTATCTTTACTTTTAGCAGCAGTTGATCCCAGTTTAGGTGGAGTGATTATTGCTGGTGGAAGAGGTACTGGTAAGTCAGTATTAGCAAGGGGTTTACATACTTTACTTCCTCCTATAGAGATATTAAATAATGAATTAATACTGGAAAAGCTAACTGAGAAAAATAGTGGAACTTCACTAAGACCTATTGGTAGGAACCTAGATCCAGATAAACCAGAGGAATGGGATATTAGTACTAATAAATTGTTGGAGGAGGTAATTGGACGTGATTATTTGAATCAAATTGAAGAAATTCCGAAAAAAGTAAGAGAGGCTCCATTTATTCAAGTTCCCATTGGCATAACTGAAGACAGGCTTGTTGGATCAATTGACGTCGCTGCATCATTAAGTACGGGGGAACAAGTTTTTCAACCTGGAATTCTAGCAGAGGCTCATAGAGGTGTTCTTTATGTAGACGATATAAATTTATTGGATGATGGCATTGTAAATTTAATTCTTGAAGCCACAGGTAGAGAGAAAAATAATATTGAAAGAGATGGTTTAAGCCTTTCTCATCCTTGTAAGTCACTTTTAATAGCAACATATAATCCTGAAGAAGGTGCTCTAAGAGATCATGTTTTAGATCGTTTTGCCATCGTGCTTTCCGCAGATCAATCTATTGATAATTCTCAAAGAGTTGAGATTACAAAATCTGTTTTATCACATGCAGAAAATAATATTAAATTTTCAGAAAAATGGTCGGAAGAATCTGATAATTTATCAACTCAATTAATTTTGGCAAGGCAATGGTTAAAGGATGTCAAGATAACAAAAGAGCAAATAACCTATTTAGTCAATGAAGCTCTTAGAGGAGGAGTAGAAGGGCATAGGTCAGAATTATTTGCAGTAAAAGTAGCAAAGGCTAATGCAGCTCTTCGAGGTGATGAAAATGTAAATTCTGAGGATCTAAAAGTCGCAGTAAGGTTAGTTATTCTTCCACGAGCAATGCAAATACCGCCAGAAGATGATGATATTCAACCACCTCCTCCAGAGGATCAGAGTCCCCCACCCCCACCTCAATCAAACAATGAAGAGTCTGAACCTGAGACTAGTGAAAATGATAATGAGCAAGACCAAGAACAAGAAGAAGATAATTCTGACGGAGAAGAAGAATCTACTCCCGAAATACCCGAAGAATTTATATTAGACCCTGAGGCATGTATGGTCGACCCTGATTTATTGCTTTTTTCATCAGCTAAAGCTAAAGCAGGGAATAGCGGGAGTAGATCAGTCATATTTAGTGACAGTAGAGGAAGATATGTAAAACCTATTATTCCAAGAGGTAAAGTAAAAAGAATTGCAGTAGATGCTACACTTCGAGCCGCTGCGCCTTATCAAAAATCGAGAAGATTAAGGAACCCTAATAAATCAATAATTATTGAAGAAAATGACTTTAGGGCTAAGCTTCTTCAAAAAAAGGCGAGTGCATTAGTTATTTTTCTTGTTGATGCTAGTGGTTCTATGGCTCTTAATAGAATGCAAAGTGCCAAAGGCGCTGTAATAAGACTTTTAACAGAAGCATATGAGAATAGAGATGAAGTAGCTCTTATTCCTTTTAGAGGTAATCAGGCCGAAGTGCTTTTGCCTCCAACAAGATCAATAACTGCTGCAAAAAGAAGGTTGGAAACAATGCCTTGTGGAGGAGGATCTCCTTTGGCACATGGACTAACACAATCAGCAAAAGTAGCAAAAAATGCTCTTTCAACAGGAGATATAGGTCAAGTTATTGTTGTAGGGATCACTGATGGTAGAGGTAATGTTCCATTAGGTTTATCTCTAGGACAAAATAAGGTTGTAGAAAACGAAAATACAAATTCAAATTTAAAGCAAGAGGTTCTTGATATTGCAGCAAAATATCCCATGCTTGGAATAAAACTTTTGATAATTGATACAGAAAGAAAATTTATAGCAAGCGGATTTGGTAAAGAATTAGCTGAGGCAGCTCAAGGAAAATATGTCCAACTGCCAAAAGCTACAGATAAAGCGATCGCAGCTATGGCTTTAAATGCCATAAATGAATTCTAAATATTTCTCAGGGATAAATTTCGGTAAGGAATTTTGAAAGTCCAATCGTTAAATCTCTTATAGATTTAGTTAATTCTTTATCTTGTGTTAATTTTTCAAAATCATCACTCATATCATCTATTTTGGTTGAGATAGATCTAGCAGCATTAATTGTCAACTTAATGTCATTAAGAGTTTCTTTGTCATTGATAGTAGACAAAATGTTATTTAATTGAATAGCAGCAGATGTCATTTCTTTTATTAAGGGTTCAACTCTTTCTAGTTCTTGTTTTGATAAAAAAATTAATTCATCAAGATTTTCTTGTGTTCTGTCAAATTGGTCAATTGAGTTGACGACGTTCTCAATTAAGTTTTCTTGATTTGTTTCTTTTAGTAGTTGGCTAATTCTATTAGTTATATTTGAGAGATTTGATAGTTGTTTACCTGTGATAGTATCTCCCTGACAAATAATTAACTTGGTATCGCATTTTTCGGATATAGGTTTTGCAATGTTTTTAGGAATTGTTTTATCACTAGTTTCTAAAGCGACTTGAACATCTCCTCCAAGGAAAGAATTTGTGACTACCCGAGCAAATGCTGGCCTTGGAAGAATAATATCAGGATTATTTAAAACTATTTTTGCTTTAATTGATTCATTCGTAAACAAGATATCTTCTATCGATCCTACTAAAATTCCTCTGTAAGTAACTGGAGATTTTTTTGATAAACCGCTTGCGTTATTGAATTCTGCAAAAAGGTACCAATTTTTTGAAGATAATCTTATTCCTCTTAGCCAAAAAGAAAAAAATGTGAATATTAAAATTCCCCCTAATAAGGAAAACCCAACTATTGAATCTCGTAAGCTTCTACGCATAATTTCTAAATGTCTTTGGGTTGCATTGGACCATCAAGTTTTCCATTCCTAAATTGAAATACATAGGGATCTTTACTCTTTTTAAATTCATCAATTGAGCCAGCCCATCTGAATTTGCCTCCATAAAGCATTAAAACTTTATCAGAAGTCCTTTCTATAGTACTAAGAACATGGCTAACTACAATAGATGATCCTCTAGCTTTATCATTTGTCTTATTAATTAAATCTTCAATTCTTGATGAGGCAATTGGATCAAGGCCGGCAGTTGGTTCATCAAAAAGTAATAATGGTTTAGACTTTGCATTAAGAGTTTGATCAGTAATTAATGCTCTCGCAAAACTCACTCTTTTTTGCATGCCTCCGCTTAATTCATTTGGAAGTTTATTCTGAACATTAAATAATCCTACCTCAGCTAAGCATTCAGATACTATTTCTTGAATTAACTTTTTAGATAGGTTTTTATTTCTCTTAAGGAGAAAACCTACATTTTCTTCAATAGTTAAAGATCCTAATAAAGCCGGGTTCTGAAAAACTAGTCTTACATCAGGAGGATTATTTTGATCCAATCTCAAATATTTTTGCTTCTCACCAAATATTCTTAATTCTCCTTGGGTAGGTAAAATGAGCCCTGCAAGTATTTTTAATATGGTTGATTTACCTGAACCTGAGGGGCCAACAATAGCTAATTTCTCTCCATCATTAAGTTCAAAATTTATTTGATTAAGAACGTTAACTTCGCCCCAACTTATTGAAAGATTTTTTGTTTCAACTGCACTTTTTGATTTTTTCAAAATTTAAATAAAGAGCATCTATTTATTCCATTTTGCCTATTTTTAGAAATAAAAAAAGGATGTATGAATTTGTTTTATAATGATTCTATATAGTTTTAAATTTGAGAAAAATAATTTAAGAGGACTTTAATGAATAGGCGTAAAAAAAGAGTTAAAACACTATACAAATATCATAAAAAGTATAACTTTCAACTATTAAACAAAATCTCAAGAATTTTGAGTTGGCTTTTGCCAGGACTGGTAATAAAAAGATGGATGTTTACATCTGCAATAGGATTTCTTACTTCATTATTGGGCCTGTCAATTTGGACAAATTTAAGCCCCCTTTATTGGTTTACTAAAATATTTTTTGATTTATTAACTGCTTTAACAAAAGTCTTACCCGTTTCATTACTGGGGCCAATAATATTTGTCATTGGAATAATATTAATAGGGATTGGACAAAATAGAAGTATAAATTCTATTCAAAAAGCTCTTGTTCCAGAAAAAGATACATATTTAGTTGATGCATTAAGAGTTAAAAGTAAATTAAACAGAGGCCCAAATATTGTTGCAATTGGGGGCGGTACTGGCTTATCTACTTTACTGAAAGGCTTAAAAAATTACAGTAGTAATATTACAGCAATCGTAACTGTATCTGATGATGGTGGAAGTAGTGGAATTCTCAGAAAACAATTAGGTGTGCAACCTCCTGGAGATATTAGAAATTGTTTGGCAGCCTTATCAAACGAAGAACCTACCTTAACTAGATTATTTCAGTACAGGTTTTCAGGGGGTAGTGACCTGGAAGGTCATAGTTTTGGAAATCTATTCTTGTCAGCTTTAACAACAATCACAGGCAGTTTAGAAAAAGCAGTCCAAGCCTCTAGTAAGGTTTTGGCGGTACAAGGTCAAGTTTTACCTGCAACAAATATTGATGTTATGCTTTGGGCCGAATTAGAAGATGGTGAAAAAATTTTTGGTGAAAGCAAGATCAGTAAATCTAAAAAATTAATTTCGAGGATTGGGTACCTACCAGAAAATCCTTCAGCTCTTCCGAGTGCTCTTGAATCTATAAAAGAAGCTGATTTAATTGTTCTTGGCCCTGGTAGTTTATACACTTCTTTATTGCCTAATCTTTTAGTGCCAGAGATAGTGGATGCCTTATTGCAAAGTAATGCTCCTAAAATTTATATAAGTAATTTGATGACTCAGCCTGGAGAAACGGATGGACTTGATGTATATCAACATATCAAGGCAATAGAAAAACAACTATCAAATTTTGGAGTTAATGCTCGAATTTTTAACTCAATCTTATCTCAGATTCAATTTGAAAAGTCTCCATTAGTAGACTATTACGAAAGTAGAGGGGCAGAACCTGTGAAATGCAATAAAGAAAAATTATTATCTGAAGGTTATTATGTTTTGCAAGCACCATTATATTCAAAAAGAATAACTCCAACTCTCAGACATGATCCAAGGAGATTAGCAAGAGCAGTTATGTTTATTTACCGCAAATTAAAAAAATTAAACTAATAAGCATCTTGAAGTTCGTAGAAATCTGGCTGAATATAATCTTTTCGTAATGGCCATCCTCTCCAATCTTCAGGCATTAATAGTCTTTTGGGATTAGGATGATCAATGAAATTTATACCATACATATCAAAAGTTTCTCTTTCTTGCCAATCACTTCCTTTAAAAATTTTATACAAACTAGGGATTGATAAATTAGAATCTCTTTTTAAGAAAACTTTTAATCTGACTTCCTTAATTTTTTCGATTTTTTGTAAATCATCAACAGTTATAAAATGGTAGAAACTAACAAGATTTTTGCCAGGTCCCTCATCATATCCCCCTTGACATTGGAGATAGTTGAAACCGTAATTTCTTAAGGCAGATACTGCTTCATATAATTTGCTAGGTTCCACAGAAATGTTTTCAATTCCTATGTGATCATCAGATAAAGATTGATTTGGAATTCCATCTTTAGACAAAGATTGACTTATAAACCCTTCTTTTTCTATTGAAGTATCTGAGGATGTGGGTGTACCGTTTTTTTCCATCAATCTTCTTCAGAATTAATAATTTCAGTTTTTTCGGTATTTTCAGGTAATTCGGTTATTTTTGCTTTTTTGGAAGAGGGTATTACGTTAGCTGAAGTTTTGTTTAAATATTGACCTGTATTTTCTGAGAAAACAAGATTCATTTCATGATCAGATGTTATGTATCTGTGGGTTTGTTCAGTTTTTGTGCGCTCTAAGATTGATTCGTTACCAACTTTTTTTCTTAATTTAATTACAGCATCAAAAATTGCTTCTGGTCTTGGTGGACATCCTGGAAGGTATAAATCAACTGGAATCAATTTATCAACACCTCTTACAGCAGTTGTAGAATCTGCGCTGAACATTCCCCCTGTTATTGTGCAAGCACCCATCGCAATAACATATTTTGGTTCAGGCATTTGTTCGTAAAGTCTAACTAGAGCTGGAGCCATCTTCATAGTTACTGTTCCTGCAACTATTAGCAAATCTGCTTGCCTTGGAGAGCTTCTAGGTACTAATCCAAATCTATCAAAATCAAATCTTGATCCGATTAAGGCAGCAAATTCTATAAAACAACAAGCTGTTCCATACAAGAGAGGCCATAGACTGCTTAGTCTAGCCCAATTATGAAGATCGTCTAGGCTTGTCAATATGATGTTCTCACTTAAATCTGTAGTAACTTGGGGTGCTCCAAGAGGGTTGCAAGTCCCTTCTCGAATTTCTCTTATTGCTTTTGGGGATAATTGTGGATTCAATTTTTTAACTCCATTCTAAAGCACCTTTTCTCCATGCGTATGCCAAGGCAATAACAAGTATTGCAATAAAGATTAAAGCCTCAATAAAAGCTAATAAGCCTAATCTATTGAAGGCAACAGCCCAAGGATAAAGGAATACTGTCTCAACATCAAATATAACGAAAACCAAGGCAAACATGTAATAACGAATATTAAATTGAATCCATGCTCCTCCAATAGGCTCCATTCCAGATTCATATGTAAGTTTTCTTTCCCCTGTTCTGCCTTTTGGGGCAACGATGAGATTAGTAATTAGAGCTAATACTGGAACAGCTGCGGCAATTAGAAGGAAACCTAAAAAGTATTCATAGCCAGTTAATAAAAACATTTTTAAAAATTAATTTTGAATAAAAGTCGCTTAATTAAGCAAAATCTTTTAAAGTTCTTAAAGAACAATAATAAACCGTGAGTGAAAACATTCAACCAGCCTCTGAGGAAAACAAAATAGTTGAGGACTTCGAGAAAGAAAAACTTTCTGAAAATTCCTCAGTAGTAAATGTTGAACAGCCTGCTCTTAATCTAGAACAAAATAGATTCGAATGTAGAAGTTGTGGATATATTTATGATCCGTCTGAAGGAAATAAAAAATTAAACATACCTAAAAATACTCCTTTTTCAGATTTGGATGGGAATATTTTCGCTTGCCCTGTTTGTCGAGCAGGTAAAAATTTTTACAAGGATATAGGTCCCAAATCTAAACCTAGTGGTTTTGAAGAAAATTTAGTTTATGGGTTTGGTTTTAATAGTTTACCTCCTGGACAAAAAAACATATTGATTTTTGGAGGCCTTGCGTTTGCCGCTGCTATGTTTCTCTCTTTGTACTCTTTGCACTAATATATACAGATGAAAAAAATTATTACTAGTATTCCCAATCTTCTTTTATCAGTTCTCCTTGGTTTTGTATTGAGCAGTTGTTCATCTACAGGAGTAAAGATGAGTGATAGCAGTCCTTGGAAAACAATTCAGTTTGAAGAACAGGCTAATGCATTAGATGTGGATTTTATAGATGATAAAAATGGATTTTTAGTAGGTTCTAATAGACTTATTATGGAATCTAATGATGGAGGAGAAACTTGGGAAAAAAGAAATTTAGATTTACCAAGTGAAGAGAACTTTCGTCTCCTAGATATTGATTTTAAAGGTGAAGAGGGATGGTTAATAGGACAGCCTTCATTAGTTATGCATACACTTGATTCAGGAAAGAATTGGACACGTTTATCTCTAGGTAACAAATTACCAGGCCAACCATTTCTAATAACAACTGTCGATACTGGTGTTGCAGAATTGGCTACCACTGCAGGTGCTATCTATGAAACCTCAGATAGTGGTGAATCATGGAATGCAAAAGTTGTAGATGCATCTGGTTCTGGTGGTGTAAGAGATTTAAGAAGAACTAATAAAGGAGATTATGTCAGTGTAAGTAGTCTAGGTAATTTCTTTTCTACTTTGGAAAAGGACAGTGATTCATGGATAGCTCATCAAAGAGCCAGTAGCAAAAGAGTTCAAAGCATTGGTTTTAATCCAGAAGGAAGTTTATGGATGCTTTCTAGAGGAGCAGAAATTAGATTTAACGAAGATACTAATGACCTAGAAAATTGGTCAAAACCTACCATACCAATTCTTAATGGATACAATTATCTAGACATGGGATGGGATCCAAATGGTCATATATGGGCTGGTGGAGGTAATGGAACTTTAATAGTAAGTAAAGATCAAGGTAAAACTTGGAATAAAGACCCTATTGCTTCTGAATTACCAACAAACTACATTAAAATAGTTTTTCTTGATAAGGAGACTTTAGATAATCAAAAAGGATTTGTTCTTGGAGAGCGTGGTTATATCCTTAAATGGAATAGTTAATCTTAAATAACTTGAGTTAATAGTAAAAAAAAAATTAATTTTTAAAAGATTTAGCAACTGTCTGTAACCAACCTGTTAATTTCTTCGCGAACTTATGATTTTACACTGTAAGATCATAGGGTAAACATTTGTGATTATGGCCGCAGGTTCAACGGGTGAACGCCCATTCTTTGAAATAATCACCAGTATTAGATACTGGATTATTCATGCAGTAACATTACCAGCTATCTTTATAGCAGGCTTCTTATTTGTATATACAGGCTTAGCCTACGATGCTTTCGGAACTCCTCGTCCAGATAGTTATTTCCAATCATCTGAATCTAAAGCACCTGTCGTAACACAAAGATATGAAGCTAAATCTCAACTAGATTTAAGAACAAAATAACAATGACTAATTCTCAAGCTCCAATGCAGGCTGCGGAAGTCCGCGTTTATCCTATATTTACTGTCCGTTGGCTAGCAGTTCACGCTCTAGCTATCCCATCAGTATTCTTTTTAGGTTCTATTGCCGCTATGCAATTCGTAGCCCGATAAATTTAACTATCATGCAAGTAAACGAAAATCCTAATAAAGTTCCAGTTGAACTTAATCGTACAAGCCTTTATTTAGGCTTATTATCAGTCTTTGTATTGGGAATATTATTTTCCAGTTACTTTTTCAATTAAATTAAAATCATGAGTAAATTAAAAGGACCTGATGGAAGAATTCCAGATAGACTTCCCGACGGTAGACCAGCAGTTGCATGGGAAAGAAGATGGACTGAAGGAACTCTTCCTCTATGGCTTGTTGCTACAGCAGGTGGAATAGCAGTTATCTTCGTTTTAGGAATATTCTTCTATGGTTCATACCAAGGCGTTGGGGCTGGAGGCTAACAAATCCTTAACTTGACCTGTTAATCACCTATATCAAATAAGCTTAATAAGAATCAGTAAATATCCTTAGTTTCTCTTTTGTGGAGCTTGGGATATTTTCTTTTTGGGTTATCAATCCATCTTTTAATGAAAAATGAGACTTACTTTTTGGTCTTTCTTTTTCAATTAATTTAGCTACTTCAAATATTATTTTATTAGCCACTTCAGTATTTGATCTAAGATTATCTAAAACCATCTCTACAGAAACTTCTTGATGAGTTTGATGCCAGCAATCATAATCAGTAACCATAGATAAGGAGGAATAAGCTATTTCAGCTTCTTTAGCTAATCTTGCTTCTGTGTGGTTCGTCATTCCAATTATTGAACATCCCCAACTCCTATATAAATTAGATTCTGCTCTTGTTGAGAAAGCGGGGCCTTCCATTGCTAGATAGGTACCCCCTCTGTGTAATTGTCTACCGCCAGGAATATTTTTTTCTCCGATTTCACTTAATATACGTGATAAATTTGTGCAGAAGGGATCTCCCATAGTTACGTGAGCAACAGCTCCCTCGTTAAAGAAGGTTGCAGGTCTATTTTTTGTCCTGTCTATAAATTGATCAGGAACCACTATATCAAGTGGCCTTATCTGTTCTTGTAATGAACCAACTGCTGATGGAGCAATAATCCATCTTACTCCTATTGATCTTAGAGCCCAAATATTAGCTTTGTAAGGAATTTCAGAAGGATTTAAACTATGTGTTCTGCCATGTCTAGGAATAAATGCTATCTCTAGGTTTCCAAGATTATATACTTTTATTGAATCAGAAGGTTTACCATAGGGAGTATTGATTTCTAGTTCTCTTAAGTACTCTATTTGATCCATTGAATAAAATCCACTTCCACCAATCACTCCTAATCTTGATTTTTCAATTGGTAATAAATGTTCTTTATTCATAGTGATGTAAATGACTTTTAATCATCTGGTACTAATTGGAGGAGGACACTCAAATGTTTCTTTATTGAAGAAATGGTTAATGTTTCCGAAATTAATGCCAGAAATTCCTGTTTCAATTATATCTAGAGATTCTCATTTGGTTTATTCGGCGATGTTCCCATCGGTGATTTCAAAATCAATCACTCTAGAAGAGAGTTTAATTGATATAAAATCTTTAGCAAAAAATGCAAAAATCTCTTTTATAGAGGAAGAAGTAAAGGATATTGATTTCAATTTAAAGAAAATTGTTTTAAGTAATAGACCTTCAATTAATTATTCGAAGTTGGTGCTTAATTATGGAAGTCAAACAATAATTCCAAAAGAATTTGAATCACTAGTTAAAAATCGAAATGCTTTTTCAATTAAACCTTTTTTAAGGGCTTATGACTCAATACTAAAAGAGGATATTTTTGATTCAGTTAATCAACTTCCATTTGTAATTGTTGGGAGTGGCCTTGCCGCAATTGAAGTATCATATGCTTTGCGAAAAAGATGGGGAGATAGACCTTTAAAACTATTATGTTATTCAAGAAAAATAAATAATACAATTCTAAAAAGTTTACGGAATTCCAATATTGAATTAGTTGAAAAACTTAATTTTGATTATGGCAAGATTCTTTTATGTACTGGAAATACATCTCCGTTATGGGCACAAAAAAATATATTAGATTCGGATTCTTATGGCAGAATAATTACAAATCAGAATTTACAGATAAAAAGTTTCTCTGGAATCTTTGCTGTAGGTGATTGCGCAGTTGTAGGTTCAGCAAAAAGGCCAGCATCGGGAGTTTTTGCAGTAAAAGTTGTAAATACATTAGTACAAAATCTAAAAAAAGATATAGAAGGGAGATCATTAAAAAAGTGGTTTCCTCAAAAGATTGGATTGCAAATAGTAAATATTTTTCCAAGCCATCATCCAAAGGCTTTTGCTATTTATCGCAATTTTGTTTTCGGCCCTTCTTTTATTTTTTGGATTTTAAAACATAAAATTGATCTCAACTTTATTAAAAAGTTCAGATCAAAAAGGCTAATGATGAAGAGTAGTGAAAAAAATATTTCATTGAATGATTGCAGAGGATGTGCAGCTAAAATTCCTCAGTTAGTTTTGAATAAATCATTAATAAATTCTAATTTGAATTCTTTTGCCTCATCACCTGAAGATTCAGTTGAGATATATCAAAATGGTCAAGATATTATCTTGCAAAGTGTAGATGGATTCCCTGCTTTGGTAAGTGATCCTTGGCTTAATGCAAAAATTACTACTTTGCATGCTTGCTCAGATTTGTGGGCATGCGGAGCAAAACTTTCATCCGCGCAGGCTTTAATTTCATTACCAAAAGTTGAAAGGGAATTTCAGAGTTACCTTTTTTCTCAATCACTTCAAGGTATTAAATCAACAGTTGAGGATCATGGAGGTGAATTACTTGGAGGCCATACTTTCGAGGCAAGAAGTTTAGTAAATAAACCTTATTCATTAGGAATGGATATTTCTTTAACAGTTCAAGGTATTTTAAAAAATGGAGCAAAACCATGGCTTAAATCTGGAATGAATATTGGAGATATTCTCATGATGTCTAGACCTCTGGGCGTTGGGATTTACTTTGCCGGTCAAATGCAAAATATTAATATGCTAGGTAGTTCTTATGAAGTAATTAATAATTTAGTAAAAAGTCAGCAATATTTGATTGATGAAATTTATCTTTTTCAAAATCAATTTAAAGAGTCATTAGTCAATGCTGCGACTGATATTACTGGATATGGATTTATTGGACATCTTAAAGAAATGGTTGAATCATCTAATTTATATAGGCAAAGCAATAATCTTGAGCCACTAAAAGTTTTATTAGATTTATTTGCATTTAAAGCTTATCCTGGAGTATTTGATTTAATAAGAAAAGACGTTAAAAGTACTTTCTTTGAATCTAATAAAGAAATTTTTGAAAAAATTTATAAAGTAAAAAAGCAGAAAAGAATAATTAATTTTTTAAACGAAAATTCATTAGATCAAGAGATTTTTAACGAGAGAATATCATTACTTTTAGATCCTCAAACATGTGGACCCTTGTTGATTAGTTGCAATCGTAAATATGAAAATGTTCTAAAGGATAAATGGTACAAGGTTGGAGAGGTTGTAAAAATGTAATTAATTTCTATTTAACTTTGTCAATTTCCAAATATCTTAATCTTTTGATTTCCCTTCCCATCTCCTTCCCTGGGTCCCATCCTTCTTTTTTTAATGTTTCTCCATCTTTTTTTGATTTTATGAATTTGTAAATAAATAACCACTTAAATAATTTACGCCAGTATGGTCCTCCATCACAAATTAATAATTTGACTGTTTCATCATTAAGGTTTCTATCCTCAATAAATTTTGTCCAACTTGATGGAGAAAAATGATTGAAATTTTTTTGGTTTGTATTTAATATCTTTTTGATATTTATATAATCTTCTAAAATTTTTATCTCACTATTATTTATCAAAAATCTTTGACACGCTTTTTCTAAATCTTCTGAATCTCTTAATAAGTAAAGCATATGATTTCCCTTTAACTTCTTAATCCAATTTAGTCCTCTCAAAAATCTTTTATCGACTTTAATATTTTTATTTAAGATTGAGATAACTTTCCATTTATGAATTATCGAAATCACATTAGTCAAATTATCGTGTTTGCATATTTGAGCTAGTTCCATCCTTATTCGTATGCCTAGTGCAGGATGGTAAAGCATTTTCTGATGATTTTCTGAACTTTTCCATGGCCATTGTCTAACTGTTTCTTGAGATTGTTTGAGTGAATTATTTGAAATATTGAAATCTAACCTTGAAGCATATTTTGCACATCTAATTAATCTACTTGGATCATCTGAAATACTATTGCTGTGAAGTAAGTTCAATCTTTTACTTTTTATATCAGAAATTCCTCCATAAAGATCATAGATTTTTCTTGTCGAGACCTCATAGGCTATTGAATTTATAGTGAAATCTCTCCTCTTAAGATCCTCCTCAATAGTACTTTTATTTACTGTGGGATTTAAGCCTGGAGCAGAATAAATTTCTTTTCTTGCAGAAGCAATGTCAATTTTATAGTCATTAATATTTATTTCTACAGTGTTGTATAAATTGAATTCCTTGATTAGACATAAATCTACATTTACAATATTTTTTTTTATAAATTTGGCAAGAGAAATAGAGGATCCTTCAATAACAAGATCAATATCTACAGGTTTAGAAAAAGATTTTTTGTGGAATTTACTAATTAATATATCTCTTAAATAACCGCCAACAAAAGCTACTTTAGTTTTGTTATTAGATTCTATGTATTTAGCAATTAGGTTATATAGATTAAATGGAGTTTTGATTAATTCACCTTGGATGTAATCAGAGATATCGTTCATGAGTTTTAACTTACATAACGAATTGGAGCTAATCTGGGATCTAGAATTTTACTTCCTTTATCACCAAATTTTACTGCTAAAGATATTTTTTCCCCACTGCCAAAAATATGTATGATTTCACCTTTCCCAAACTTTGAGTGAATTAGCATATCTCCAACTATCCAGCTTTTCCCTTTACTAGGACCTGAATATAATTTCCTTACTGCATTTATTGGTTTTTTAACAAATTCATTTGGATTGTTTCGATCAACTCTAGTTAAACGATCAAGATGCCAATCTCTTCTAATTGAAGCACCACCAGTTTGTGGTAATTCTCCATCCATTAAATCTTCAGGTATTTCCGAAAGAAATATTGAAGGAATTGTTGCTTCACGCATTCCACCCCATAATCTTCTTTCTCTGGCATGACTTAAGAAAACTCTTTCTTTAGCTCTAGTAATACCTACATAGCATAATCTTCTTTCCTCTTCAAGAAGTGAGGGAGTATCTATTGATCTATGGCTAGGGAAGAGACCTTGTTCTAGCCCAGTGATAAAAACATTTTGAAATTCTAAACCTTTACTATTATGCAGAGTCATGAGAGTTACAGAGTTAGGATTATTTTTCTTCGTATCATTATCAGTTGTTAAGGCTGCTGTAGAAAGAAATCCCTCTACATCTCCACTTTCTGTTTCTTCTTCATATTGAGTAGCTGCATTAATTAGTTCTTGTAAGTTATTTCTTCTATCTTCAGATTCTTCAGTCCCACTAGAGAGCAAGTCACTTAAATAACCACTTTTTTCTAATATAAGTTGTAGTAGTTGAGCGGGACCTGAATTTTCTAGGTAACACAGTAGATCATTCATAACTTCAGTAAATTTATTAATTCCTTTTGATGATCGGCCTATTGTTTCTTCAAGACTTTGCTTATCATTAAGAACCTCCCATAATGGGATATTTAATCTATTAGATAGTTCATTCAGTTTTTGAATAGTAGTCTTACCTATCCCTCTTCTAGGAACATTTATGATGCGTAAAAGACTAACGTTATCTGAAGAATTAACCAGAACTTTCAAATATGCTATTGCATCTTTAATTTCTCTTCTATCATAAAAACGCAATCCTCCAAAAATTGTATAAGGAATGCGCCACCTTACAAGAGATTCTTCTAATACTCTCGACTGAGCTCTAGTTCGATATAAAATCGCAAAATTCTTCCAAATTGGGTTTTGATTATAGTTATTGAGTGATTTTATTTTATTGGTAATTGCTTCTGCCTCGGAAATTTCATCATCACAACTTAGTAACGTTAAAAGTTCACCTTTTTCTTTAGTAGCCTTTAAAACTTTGTCAATTCTTTCAGAGTTGTTTTCAATTAGTGAGTTTGCAGCATCAAGGATATTGGAAGATGACCTATAATTTTTTTCTAATTTAATCAACGATGATTTTGTATCGTCGTTGATTGAAGTTTTAAAATCTTCTTGAAAACCAATTAAAATTCTGAAGTCAGCTGCTCTGAAACTATAAATACTTTGATCAGCATCCCCAACTACAAAAATTGACCGATCTTCCCAATTGAAGAATTTCTTTGGTTCAGTATTCCCAGCCGTAATTAATTTTATAAGTTCATATTGTGTTCTATTTGTATCTTGATATTCGTCAACTAAAATATGTTTAAATCTTTTGTGCCAGTAATCTCTGACTATATCATTTTGCCTCAATAAGAAAACAGGCAAAAGCAGAAGATCATCAAAGTCTAAAGAATTATTTTTTGAGAGTGAAATCCTATATCTCTTGTAGGCTTCTGCAACTGTTTTATCAAAATTATTATCTGCTTTATCTAAAAGATCATTAGAAGTTAAGCATTGATTTTTAGCATTACTTATTAATCTTTTAATCTTTTTGGGATCATATCTTTTTGGGTCAAGATTCATATCTTGAATGATAATTTCTTTTACTAATGTTTGAGAATCTGTTTCATCATAAATTGAAAATTGTCTTGTCCATTTTAGGCCTTCTGGATCAGCATATTTTTCAATATCGTATCTCAGAAGTCTTGAAAATAAGGAATGGAAAGTACCGATCCAAAGGTTTTGAATCCTCTCTTGGTGAACGTTTGCTCTTAATTGATTTTGATCAATTTCTTTCAGAGTTGTCAAAGGCTGACCAAATTGATTAAAAGCTAATTCTTGGGCTAGAAGAACCTCTAATCTTGCTTTCATTTCTTTAGCAGCTTTGTTAGTGAAAGTGACAGCGAGAATATTATAGGGATCTACAGAGTTACCCTCAATAAGGTTTGCAATTCTGTGAGTAAGAGCCTTAGTTTTTCCGCTGCCTGCACCTGCTACAACTAATAGTGGCCCATAAACATGTTTTACTGCTTGAAGTTGTTGATTGTTTAGGGACTTAAAAAGGAAATTGTTGGTTTGAGGCACTTTTGGAAGGGTTTTTCAAAAATCAGACTTTACTATGAGATTCAGATTCCGTTTCTAGATCTTCTAATGCTTTTTTTAAATTTATAAGTTCATTATTGTTATTAATTATTTCTTCAAATTTATTTTGAGGCATCTTTAATTTCATACTTCTGTCTAGAATTTCTTTTTCCAATCTCCTTTTATATGAGGAAATAAGTTTCTTTGATAATTTGAAATCCTTTTGATCCAAAACTTTTTTAAAAATGTAAATCCATATTAGCGGAAAAAAATTTTTTATTTGAATTATTTCAACTATCACTTTGGAATGAAGTTATTAATTAAGAAGCGTTGCGTTAAGTTTGAAATTGTATTGTTTTTACTAGCTTTGTATTATTCTTAATATCGGTCTTTAAATTTTTACTCCAGGAATGTCAGTTTCAAAGAATAATCAACTAATGTCAGCCGATAAGAAATTAAATAATTTAAGCAATATAAAAGAATTTATTAATAGTGCAAACTCAAGATTAGATGCAATAACCTCAATAACCAATAATTCACATGCAATCGCAGCAGACGCTGTAACAGCAATGATTTGCGAAAATCAAGATTCACTTAATTCAAAAATATCTTTAAATACAACTAACAAGATGTCCGTTTGTTTAAGAGATGGAGAAATAATCCTAAGGATTGTTGCTTATCTTTTAATTTCTAATGACGAATCAGTTTTAGAAAAAAGTTGTTTGAAGGATCTTAAAAATACTTATCTTGCTCTTGGGGTACCTTTAAGAAATGCAAGAAGGGTTTTTCAATTAATGCGAGATGCAACTATCTCTGATTTGAATTCAACAGTTAATAATATGCCTGTAAACAAAGGCTTTCTTCCTAAATTAATATCTGAAACAGAGTTTCAATTTGAAAGGATAATTAATCTTTTGAACTAGCTAAATTCCTTATCTCTGAAGTATGAGAAGTCTGTATAACTGAGTTATTTTCCAAATTTCTAATAGTAGAAAATCTGGATCTTACATGAGTAGATAAAAAGGAAATTCTTTCTTCGGAAACTGTTGATTTATAAATAGTTTTAATGTGTAAATTATTTTGTTCATCAACAAAATAATATGATGATGAAATTAAGGATTCTGTATAACCTTTATTTCTTAAAACAATTCCTGAATTTTCATCTTTGGGTAAAAAAATCAGAATAGTTTCATCTCCCTCACTGATATCATTATTGTCCCAATCACTAATAGCTTGCCAGTTTATAGAAATGGCTATGCACTCTAGGTTTAAACCAAATTTATAATTTTTAAAAATTTCAACGACTTTTTTATTTTTTTTGTTGATATGTTTTATATATATCTTACTAGTTGAGTTTTCAAATTCTTGAAAAGCTAAAGTGTGGGTACTTCTAATAGATTTCCACTCTCCAATACTTTTATCAATGAATTGATTAATTGTTGTTAGATTCTTCGTCAAGTTTATCTTCTACGGAATGATTTTCTGCTTTTTGTATCATTCTTACCATTGAATCCACCATTAATCTCTTAGCAGAAGTTACTTTTAATCCAGAAGGAGTAGTTGATATTTGTTCTCCAGGGCGATCATATGAAGTTGGTCTAAATGGAGTCATCTAATAACTGTAAAAATTAATCGATTTCTATTCTTGCATGAATAATTATTTATATAGTTATTGTTTGCGAAAATGTCATATCTTTCTTCTTTGATTACAGAATTATCAACTGTTTTGTTATTTAGGCATTTTATTTTTTGCCAATCCTGAAATAGTCGCTAAAGCAAACATTCCCAAAAGAGCAATCCCTAGAAATAATCCTGCTCCCTGGCTAACTCCGGCTCCTACTGCTACTAGTATAGAGTCACTGATTAGAAGACTTATTAATAATGCAGGAGTAAATATTTTCCAGCGAGTTCCTCCAATACCAATTGCGTAGCTTAGAAAATCAAAAAGGCCAGTCATTAGTAGACCTGTCATAAGAAAGAAATTTTCTTCTAGCTGGTTTTGATTGAAACTTTCAATCTTTTGCATTGCTTTCGGGCCTACTAAATTACGTACAGGAACCCGACCATAATTTCTTGCGATAAAGAAAGCAGCTTGGCAAAAAACGATATCAGAAAAGATTATTGTCATGTAACCTTTTTGAAATCCTAGTAATGAACCAGCTAGCAGAGAATAAGCTGAACTTGGAAGGGCAGGTAAAATAATACTTACTCCTCTGAGTATGAATATTCCAAAAGGAGCCCAAATCCCCATACTTTCTATTTTATTCCTTAGAGGTTCAATCCCATAATTTTGGATTAAATAAATCAATACTACAAATATTGCTATAAAAAAAACTACTGAGAGAAATTTC
Source organism: uncultured Prochlorococcus sp. (assembly GCA_902536775.1). Classification (GTDB taxonomy): domain Bacteria; phylum Cyanobacteriota; class Cyanobacteriia; order PCC-6307; family Cyanobiaceae; genus Prochlorococcus_A. The sequence goes on along the minus strand of CACAYX010000010.1, from coordinate 16,749 downwards.
TGTATTCTATTCATTATTTTTCTAATTAATTTATTGGAAGTAAATTCTTAATTTAATATTTGATTCTATCTATAATAGAAATACTAATCAATAAAAATTTTTACAAATTTTTAATCTTATATTTCCTACTAATAAAAAATATTTGTATTCCATAAGTTGTCATGATTAATTCTAAGAATAAAGTTAATTCAATATTTTTTAGGAATATATTTAATTTAGTCCTTTCGATTATTGTTTTCTTTTGTATTTCATTAAAAAAATCAGAAGCTTTGCCTCATGAATGGGTTGGAGTACCTAAAAGTGAATACGGAGAGCAGTTATGGGATAGGAAAAGTATAAAAAGGAATGAGGATGGTTCTGTAAGAGTATTGAGTAAATTTATCCCCAAAACAAAAAGTGAAATTACTAAGGATATTCTCTATACAATGGATATAAATTGTTTTGAAAAATCATTTAGAGATGTTGATGTCTCAATAGATGAAGCAAATAGTAATTTCAATGATTTAGCTAAGTGGCAAGATCCAAATGGAGATAAACTTATTTTGGGTATTATTGGTCAAGTCTGCAGAGTCGAAAACTAAAAATTTTAAATTATAAAAAATGCAAGAAAATAACAAGTTCTCAATGATTTGAAAGTATAAAACCCTGTTTAGGACAGGGTTTTAAAGGTGCCAGGACCCAGATTTGAACTGGGGACACGGCGATTTTCAGTCGCCTGCTCTACCAACTGAGCTATCCCGGCTCTAACCTATATACTCTAAATTACGATGTGTAGTTTGTGAAACCCTTTTCATTAAAAATTTTATATCTTCATCAAATATTCCAAAAAACTATTATTTTGCATTAATTGCTAATAAGGCAGTGCCAAATGAAGTAGTTTTTTTACAGGAAACTATTGGTATATTGATAATTTTTTCTCTTATTTTTCTCCATTGTGGGTTTTTTGAACCTCCACCAATAGTAATAATTTTTTTTGGAAGGGAACCTGTTAGTTCGCCTAGTTTTTCCCATCCTTTCAATTCAATCTTGGCTAGCCCCTCGAATAATGCATGTAAATAAAGTGAGTCGCTTACTGGCCTTGGACCAAGTATCGGCTTTAAATTAGAATCATTTACAGGAAATCTCTCTCCTTTACTATTAAGAGGTAAAAGATTTAAAGAAGTGTTTTTCGATGGATTTATTTGTCGGCTGAGCTCCTTTATTTCTAAATCGGAGAAGAACTGAGACAAGATACCGCATCCTGCGTTTGATGCTCCTCCACATATCCAATGGCCGTTTACACTATGGTTTGTAACTCCTTGTTTTTTTATAGGTTTATCAATAATTTTCTTAACTACAATAGTCGTTCCTAAAACTGTGAGACCATCTTCTTTACCTAAACCTGCAGCTATTACACTTGCATTAGAGTCAGTGGTGCCTGAAATTAATATTAATTTCTTATTCAAGTTAAATCTCTCTGCTAGATCAAAATTCACTTGTCCAATAGTTTTCCCACTTTTTACTATTTGAGGTAGGCATTTTTGCCATGAAGTATTGAAATAACTTTTTGGCCATGATTCTTTTTCTAGATCCCAACCAAGTTTTAGATTATTGCCTTCTTCTCCATGAGTCCAATCTTTTAAAAACCAACCAGTGATCCAATCAGATTGATGACGTAGAAGTATATTTGTCCCATATTTATTTATAAGTTTTAATGCTTTAGCAAGACTACTGTATGGAGTTAGCAAATGATCTTCTCCAGAAGCGAAGGATTCAAGAAGGATATTATGTTCATTACATGCTTGGTCATAAGGTATTGCTTCTCCTATAGGTTCTCCTTGTAAATTGGATGGTATTAAAGTCCCTGAGGTGCCGGAGATAGCCAATTTATTAAGGTTAATTTTTACCTCGATAGGTAAACTAACTAAAAGATTTTCACAAGAATGGATCCATGAATTTGGATTTTTAAAGCTGCATGAATAAGGTACTGAATTTGAATAAACTAATTTTTTTTGAAGATTAATTATTGATATTCTTGCACCACTTGTTCCAAAATCTAATCCTGCATAAAAATTATCAGGCATAGAATAAATATTTTACAAAAATACTTTGGAAGCCTCTGCTAGTTGGGCTGCTTTTTCTTCTACCTTTTCCCAAGGGAGATCAAGATCTCTTCTTCCAAAATGTCCATAGGATGCAGTCTTACTGAAAAATTTACCACCCATTTTTTGGGGGAGATTTCTTAAGTCAAATTCTTTTATAATAGCTGCCGGTCTTAAATCAAAGTACTTTTTAATTAGATCAGTCAAATTAGCTTGTGAAATAACGCCAGTATCAAAAGTTTCAACAAGAATGGAAATCGGTTTTGCAACTCCAATTGCATAACTTAATTGTACTTCTGCCTTTTTTGCTAATTTTGCCTTAACTATACTTTTAGCTACATAACGTGCTGCATAAGCAGCTGATCTATCCACTTTAGTAGGATCTTTACCCGAAAATGCCCCACCTCCATGTCTTGCGTAACCCCCATAAGTATCTACAATAATTTTTCTTCCAGTAAGTCCGGCGTCTCCTTGAGGCCCCCCTACGACAAATTTGCCCGTGGGATTCACTAGAAATCTTGTTTTGATAATGTTTGGTTTGATTTCTAAATCTTCAGTAGCAGGAATTACAACATGCTTCCATAAATCTTCTTTTATTCTTTGACGAATTTCTTCTTCATTTGTTATCCCATCTATCTCAGGATTATGTTGAGTTGAAATTAAGATTGTATTAATAGAGATTGGTAAACCTTTTTCGTAATCAATGCTTACTTGAGTTTTACCATCAGGAAGTAGATAATTAAGTACTTTTTCATGCCTTACCTTAGCAAGTTGAATGGCTAATCTATGAGCCAAGCTAATCGGTAAGGGCATTAATTCAGGCGTCTCATCGCATGCATAGCCGAACATTATACCTTGGTCGCCCGCTCCGGTATTATCTTCCAAATCATCGTTAACATCATCTGCTTCGTTTACACCTTGAGAAATATCTGGTGATTGCTCGTCAAGTGCTACTAAAACCGCACAACTATTTGCGTCAAAACCCCCTGCCTTATAACCTTCATATCCAATTTCTTTAATTACATTTCTAACAAGTTTTATATAATCGACTTTTGCTTTTGAAGTTATTTCTCCAGTAAGTAAACAAAGACCCGTATTAACAACAGTTTCGCATGCAACTCTGCTTTCTGGATCTTCTGTTAATAAAGCATCTAAAACAGCGTCACTAATTTGATCACATATTTTGTCAGGATGACCTTCAGTTACTGATTCTGAAGTGAAAATGAAATCACTCATTAACAAATAATTTTGGAATTAGGCATTATCCTAAATGAAATTATCGCTATAAATCAATTATTGTAAATTAAAAAATACTTGTGTAGGGATTATGAGGCTTAAGTTCTTATATTTCGTGAACAAAATAAATAAGTGAAGTTATACTGTTTCAGTTGAAGCTGTTAGGATCTCTTCGTTTTCGTCAGTTTGTTCAAATAACATTTGTTTATATTTCGCAGCCATTTCTTCAGCTTTACTAAAAACTTTTTGAGGGTCAGTTAGCATATCGCCTGGTTCAGGTTCAAGTGCTTTAGTAGATAATGAAATTCGCCCTCTTTCTGAATCAAGGTCAATTATCATAACTTTCATTTGGTCACTCACATTTAAAACATTATGAGGAGTCTCAATATGTTCATGACTAATTTCAGAAATGTGCAATAGACCACTTACTCCACCAATATCAATAAAGGCTCCATAAGGTTTAATACCTTTTACAGAACCAACAACAACTTCACCTACCTCAAGTCGGTTCATTTTTTTCTCAACCAAAGCTCTTCTATGACTTAGTACTAATCTATTTCTCTCTTCATCAACTTCAAGAAATTTTAAAGGTAAATATTCACCTTCTAAGTCATCTTTTATTTTTCGAGCACTTATATGAGAGCCAGGGATAAAACCTCTCAAGCCTTCTACCCTAACAAGAGCTCCGCCTCTATTTGTTGCAAAAACTTCAGAATATATAGTTGCATCTTCTTTTTGAAGTTGTCTAACCCTTTCCCATGCTCTCTGATATTCAATTCTTCTAATGGAAAGGGCTAATTGGCCATCTTCATTTTCCTCACTCATTATGAAAAATTCTCGACTTTCTGAAGGTTGTAAAACATCATTAAGTCCTTCAACTCTATTTATTGAAACCTCCTGAACTGGCATAAAAGCAGCCGTTTTTGCCCCTATATCTATCATGGCACCTTTGGGCTCTAGAGCAAAAACGGTACCTTTAACTAGATCGCCAGGTTTAAAATTATAGTCATACTTACCTAAAAGTGATGCGAATTCTTCTTGTGTGAATCCTGCGTTATCAAAATCCGTATTTGTTCTACTAGAGGAAGAATCTGCTGAAGGTATATCGCTCTTCTCAAATGATAAATCTTCCTCATTTTGAGATGCTGTATCATTATCTAACTCAGACGAATTTTTAATTTCTTGATCCTCAGAAAGTTCTTTGATGGTTTGGGAAGAATTTTCGTTCATTTGTTGTATCGCAGACTACCTAAGGTAGTTAGAAAGGAATGCTACTAGCCTGCAAACCAATAGCAAAAACATTTGTGATATGTATTCTACACTTTAAGATGCTGAATTTTATGAAATTGATGCTAATTGGTTTTTTGAACTTCCCTTTAGAGATTCAAGAGTTGAAATAAAATCTTTTACCCCATTAAATTTTCTGTAAACTGAGGCATATCTAATATAAGCGACTTCGTTTTCTTTTCTAAGATTTTTAAGTATTAATTCTCCGATTTGTGAAGATTTAATATCTTTATTAGAGTCTTGAATGATTTTTGATTCAATTCCATCTACGAAATTAATAATTGCTTCACTACTGAAGTTTGTCTTTTCGCATGCCCTTGATATGCCAGTAAACAATTTTTGTTTATCAAATAATTCTCTGCCACCGTCTTTTTTTATAACTGAAACTGGCATTGTTTCCACTCTTTCATACGTTGTAAATCTAAAGCTGCAATTTAAGCACTCTCTTCTTCTTCGAACACTTTTACCACTATCAGCAGATCTTGATTCCAAAACTCTGCTATCTGTGTTTTGACAGGTTGGACACTGCATGTGGTAAAAAAATGCGCTTCAACCCTAATAGTAGGGTAATATTTAAATTATGAAAAGTAAAAAAAACCTCTTGTTAAAGAGGTTTTTTTTCATGGTTCATTTTCTATCAAATTTAGGTGGGTCTCTAAAGGCGACAGCAAAGAATAAAGTTACAACTGCGAGAGTTAGAATAAGAACGTAAGCGAAAGCTTCCATAAGATTAAGTAATAAAGTTTAGTTTAAACCCTGCCAGGGATTCTTCTTGTGGTTTCGTCTCCAAGCTTCTTGAATAAACCAAATTCAACTTGGTCGCCAATCTCAGCATCAATACCAGCAAAGGAATTTCTGTAAAGAGTTCTTGAAGCGTGCCACCAGTGCCCAAACAAGAATAGCAATCCGAAACATAAATGTGCATATGTAAACCATGCTCTTGGAGAACTTCGGAATACACCGTCAGATTTATATGTCTCTCTGTCAAACTTGAATGCTTCTCCAAGTTGAGCCTTTCTAGCTAATCTTTTCACTACTGCAGGATCTGTAAATGTTTGTCCATCTAAGTCCCCTCCATAGATAGTTGCAGTAATGCCAGTTTGTTCAAATGAGTACTTTGCTTCAGCTCTTCTAAATGGTATATCTGCCCTTACATTGCCTTCTTTGTCTTCAAGAATGACAGGGAAGTTTTCAAAGAAATTAGGAATTCTTCTAACTTCTAATTCGTTACCTTCCTTATCTTGGAAAGCAATGTGACCTTGCCAACCAGTTGGTAAACCATCACCATTCACAAGAGCTCCAACTCTGAATAGTCCCCCTTTTGCAGGACTATTACCTACGTAATCATAGAAGGCTAATTTCTCTGGAATCGATGCATATGCCTCTGATTTAGTGGCACCATCGTCAATAGCAGCTTGTACTCTTCTATTAATTTCAGTTTTGAAATAGCCTGAATCCCATTGATATCTGGTGGGACCAAAAAGCTCTATTGGAGTAGTTGCTGAACCGTACCACATTGTTCCTGAAACAACGAAAGAGACAAATAGTACAGCTGCTAAAGCACTAGCTAGAACTCCTTCGAGACTTCCAAGTTTTAATGCTCTGTAAAGTCTTTCCCCAGGCCTATTGGTGATGTGAAAAATACCTCCAATAATACCCATGAGTCCAGCCGCAATATGATTAGCTACAATACCTCCTGGATTAAAAGGATTAAATCCTTCTACGCCCCAGGAAGGTGCTACAGGCTCTACATGACCACTTAGACCATAAGGATCAGAAACCCAAATCCCAACGTTTGCGCAATGAAAAGCTCCAAAACCAAAACATGTAAGTCCTGCTAAAAGAAGGTGGATTCCGAAAATTCTTGGTAAATCAAGAGCAGGTTCACCAGTTCTTGAATCTTCCCATAAATCTAGGTCCCAGTATGTCCAGTGCCAAATAGATGCCAACATCAGTAGGCCACTAAATACTATGTGTGCTGCTGCAACACCTTCAAAACTCCAAAATCCAGGATCAACTCCAGTAGCACCCGTAATATCCCATCCATTCCAACTACTTGTGATACCTAGTCTTGCCATGAAAGGCATAACGTACATCCCCTGTCTCCACATTGGATTTAGAACAGCATCAGAAGGATCAAAAATGGCTAATTCATAAAGAGCCATTGAACCGGCCCAGCCGGCTAATAATGCAGTATGCATAAGATGCACAGCAAGTAGTCGACCTGGGTCATTAATAACTACTGTGTGAACTCGATACCAAGGCAATCCCATCGGTTAATTTCTAGTAACTATGCTGCATGAACAGCTAAACATCACGATAGTAAGGGTTTTTTAGTCTTTGAGGGATTTTTGTAAATAAATTTATTTTCTTGCAAAAATTGGGCAAATCCATTGGCAGAAAATAGTTTACAAGTAATTTTTAGCTAAAAACTGTTAATATTTTGGTCACAATTCTCAAAGTAAAACGCCAAAATAAGAGAAATAACAAAAAAAAATGGCAACTATCAGATTTATTCGTGAGGATTTAGAGGTTCAATGTAATCCCGGTGAAAATTTAAGAGAACTCGTAATGAAAGAGAATTTACAGCTTTATGGACTAAAAGGTATTTTGGGAAATTGTGGAGGTGCAGGACAATGCAGTACTTGCTTTATTTCGGTTGAAGGTGGAAACAAAAATTCTTTAAGTCCTCTTACATCAGTTGAAGAAGAAAAACTAAAAAATAGACCAGAAAATTGGCGCCTTGCATGTCAAACATTGATAAAATCATCTGCCGTAATTTTAACAAAACCACAATCTCCCCCCTCAAATTTGGAAGAACTAAAAAAAATTAGTGAAAATAAAAAATTACCGCGATAAATTGTTTAAGACTGTTAATCAGTTTATAAAATTTGTTTATTTTTCCACTTTATTCCAAGTTATATGTCTATAGTCTTAATATCTTATATAGAATTACCAATTAAATGGAAACAACTAACTTTGGATTCGTAGCTAGTCTTTTATTTGTAGGGGTGCCTACAATATTCCTTATTGGTTTATTTATTTCTACTCAAGATGGAGAAAAATCAAGCTTTTACTCTGACTCTAGTAAAGGAAGGCTTGGGCCAAAACGCTAAAATTTCAATAAATGCTTTGCATTTCTGTAGAAGAATTTCTATTTTGGAAAAAAAAGCAACTTTCTAAAGGAGGGGATCAGCCATCTTTTGCTGTTTTACTTGATTGTATAGGCGGTATATCGACTAGTGATCTAAACTTGAAAAGTATAAATCCTAAGGAAAACATACATTTAAAAAATAATTTAGAATTTTTAGAATCTGTTTGGGATGATCATTTACTAAAATCTTGCCCAATTCAGTATCTTTGTGGAATAACTTTTTGGAGAGACTTAAAATTAAAAGTTACAAACAAAGTACTCATACCCAGACCAGAAACAGAGCTCATAGTTGATATCGTCTTAAATATATTTCGTGAGAAATCAGAAAAATTATTTTTTGCTGAATTAGGAACTGGATCAGGTGCAATTAGTATTGCGTTGGCATTGGCTTATCCATTTAGCGAAGGATTGGCAACTGATATAGATCAAGACGCATTAGAAATTGCCAATAAAAATTTTATAAATTCTTCTAAGCAATCAAATTTGAAGTTTTATTGTGGAAATTGGTGGTCACCTCTAGAAAGTTTTAAAGGAAAATTGGACCTCGCTATTTCAAACCCACCATATATTCCCAGAGATATTTATGAAAAATTACCCAAAGAAGTTAAGAATTTCGAACCAAAAGTCGCATTACTTGGTGGAGAAGATGGTTTAAATCATATTAGGGAAATAATACATAAAGCACCATTATTTTTAAAAGAGAATGGTTGGCTAATTTTAGAGAATCATTTTGATCAAAGTGAAAAAGTAAAACAACTACTTATTAAAAATAAATTTACATCAATAGAAATTGTGAAAGATCTTTCAGGTATTGGTAGGTTTACCATTGGAAGATATAAATAAATTATTATAGGTTTTAAATCTAAATGAATTTAGTAGACTGCAAAACTGCTTGGAGGACCCTTAAAAGTGGTTTGCCTATAATTTTCCCAACAGACACTTTACCTGCAATTGGATGCTTACCAAAATTCTCAAATATTATTTATGAGTTTAAAAAAAGAGATAAAAACAAACCCTTAATTCTTATGGGATCAGAACATAAACATTTAATTGATTATGTTCACGAATCAGCAAAAGAAGATTACGAAAATTTAGCCTCAAAATATTGGCCTGGAGCTCTGACAATTGTTATTCCTGCTTCAGCAAAGCAGACTGCTCACATTACCAGTAATGATTTTACTATTGGGTTGAGAATTCCAAATTCAAATATCGCACAATCTCTTTTGAGAGAAACAGGCCCATTGTTAACTTCAAGTGCAAATATCTCAGGTTTTAAAGGATCAATTACAGCTGAAAGTATTGCTTTAGACTTCCCTTCTATAAAAATTTTGGGTCCTATCCCCTGGGGTAAAAGTAGTGGAAAAGCTAGTACTATAATATTTTGGAAGAACAGTGGAAATTGGAAACTGATTAGAGAAGGAGAAGTAATAGTTAGGGAATTGTATTAATGTTTTTATTATTATTTTTTGTTTTATTAATTCAATTTTTTACTTATTGGATATTTGAACCCCTTGCATCTTTTTTAGAGTATGTTCTGGAAATAAGATTTTTCCCTATTGTTGCTCTGATAAGTTTAGTCTTTTTATTTTCAGCAAAGAATTTTGAACAGAATTAAATAAATCAAAATGCCGGCTAACAGATTTGAACTGATGACCTTCGCTTTACAAAAGCGCTGCTCTACCGCTGAGCTAAGCCGGCAATCTCTTCATCTTACAATTAGGGAGGGTAAATTATCAGTATTTTTTTAGCTTTTTTTAAATTTATTACTTTTTGATATCTTTGTTAGCTTTATCAGTTTTATCAGTTTTTTTGAATTTTATTTCTCCTGAAATAGTTCTTTTGATTGGCAAATTGGCAACTAGTGCAGTCATTCTATCCTCAGTCTCCAAACTTACTGCCACCTCCTCAAAATCAATTTCAACATATTTAGCAACAACATCAAGTATCTCTTTTCTCATTTTATCTAAAAGATCAGTTGTTAAGGAACTCATATCAACTCTGTCATGAGCAAGTACAAGTTGTAATCTTTCTCTAGCTGTATTCGCACTAGACGTTTCTCTGCCTAGTAACTTATTTATAAGATCTCTGAGAGTCATCATTTTAAAAAACCTTTGTTTGCATTAATCTCATGAATTTATCTTTAAGACTTTTGCCTTCTTTTTTAAGATCGATAATTGGTACATCTTTATTTGTAAGTCTTTGAGAAACATTCAAATAACATTTCTTTGCGGGTGATCTTCGATCTGAAAGAGTCAGTGGCTCTCCTCTATTTGTACTTATTATCACCTGTTCATCTTCTAAAACAATACCTAATAATGGCAAAGAAAGGATTCCTTGAACATCTTCGATGGATAACATTTCTTGACTAGCCATCATGTTAGGGCGAACTCTGTTGATTATAAGTTGGATAGGCTCAATATCTGAAGTATTAAGAATCCCAATTACTCTATCCGCATCTCGTACTGCAGATAATTCTGGGTTAGTAACAACAATAGCTTCTTTACAGGCTGCAAGAGCATTTTTAAAGCCATCCTCTACGCCAGCAGGACAATCTACTAAGACAAAATCAAAGTTCTCACTAAGTAGCTCACTAATTTTTTTCATATCTTCGGGCTTCATCCAATCCAACATCCTTGGATCTCCAGCAGGTAGAAGAGCAAGATTAGGTTCCTTTTTATGTCTAACCAATGCTTGGTCAAGACGACAATTCTTGTCTAGAACATCTTGAGCCGTATAAATGATGCGATTTTCTAATCCTAGAAGTAGATCTAAATTTCTTAAGCCAAAATCAGCATCTAATACAGCAGTTGTTGCTCCACTATTAGCAAGTGCTATGCCTAGGTTTGCAGTTAAAGTTGTTTTACCAACCCCTCCTTTGCCTGAACAAATTAATATTGTGCGAGTATTTTTCCCCACGATTTTTAGGATTTTACAAATAATAAAGCCACTTGTAGAAAGTTAAATATTTTAAAGATTAAGTAATTCTTAAATTTATCTAGTTTGAATTAATTTATTGCAAATTATTGATTAATTTTTATTTTCGATTAAGTGTGGTTTGATAATTATCGTTTGTTTATCTATTACCGCAATTTCTGGATAACAATTTTTGGGCTTATCCTTTGGTCCTATAGCTATCACATCTGCAATTCTTAACTGTAGAGGGTTTAGATAAAGTGATGCAATAGAGGCATTTTTATTTCCGCTTTTCCCTGCGAATGCTATCCCTAGTAATTTGCCCCAAACGTAAATGTTTTTCTTAGCGGAAACTATTGCTCCTGGATTAACATCTCCAATAATGCAAAGGTTTCCGTTTGAAGATATTCTCTCACCCGATCGTACTGTTCCTTTGTGAAGAATATCGTCTTTCTTTTTTGAATTGAATAACAATAACTGATTTTTGATCTCTTGCTCTTTTATATAAGCTGAATCTATTTTTAATGACTTTCCACTGATTATTGTATCTCTATTATTTGAGTAAATGAATAAGGAACAAATATTAATTTTGTCAAAATGATTTTTTAATTTTAATAATTGATGAGAACTTATTGACTCATTGACTGCGAAAATTTTTGCTTCTAAAGGTTCCTTGATGGATGAAAATCTTTTGAAAGTATCATGGAGATTATCTAAATCTAACAAAGAAAAAATTTCAAAATATTTACTTTTACTGTTTTTTAAAACGATTTCCATTGAATTAAATCTAGGAATTGTTTTTTATTAATGAAATTTCATTTTTAATTTCATTTTTGATCATATCTGGATAAATAATAAAAGAACTTTCATCGGATCTCATTAAAGTTTTAATTAATGCGGAACTATTTTCTAATGCGCTTTGATAAGTGCCGTCCCATATTTTTAGAGCATTATTAGATTCAAAACCTTTGAAAGACCTTTCCTTTATCCCGCAAAATATTTCTGAATCATAACCATTCTTTTCACATAATTTTGTGGCAAATGCAAGGATTTTTAATCTATCAATCTTACTTAAAAAACTTATGTCTGATGCCTTTAATAAATCCCTGTCAATAAACATTTTGCATAGTGTAGAAAGTGGTTCAAAAGATTCATCTTTCCATCTAATCAAATGATAATAAAAGGTTACATCATCATTTCTTATGAAATCATCAAAATCAACCTTTGAGGGTGAAAAAATCCATTTGTGTAGAGAATTATCTAACCAAATATTCTTTTCATAATTATGTTTTATTGTGTGTAATATTTTCCCCAGAATCCATGTTGATATTTCGTTTATCTTGTGATTGTAGATTGTTCTATACATCAAGTTTCTAAGTACAAGGAAATGCTCAATAGCGATCACTCCTTTTGGTTTGATTCCGATATTTCCATCAGGTAAAAAGGTAAGAGCTGAAATTATTCTCTCTAAATCTACTAAGCCATAATTAGTCCCTGTGTTGTAACTATCGCGTAAAAGATAATCAAGACGATCGCAATCTATCTCACTACTTATCAATGTTCTTAAAGGTTTTGAAAATAGTTGTTTTGATTGAAATAATTTACCAATTTTTCTGGGTAATTCGTTGTCATACTTTTTGAGTATTGAATTTATTGGAGAATAATTTGTCACTAAGTTTTCAGACCATTGTTCGTGATCATGCATGAATATTGTTTCACTGGTATGGCTTAAAGGTCCATGACCTAAATCATGTAGTAGAGCTGCTCCATAAAGAACAAATTTATTTTCACTAAAAGAAGATTTACTTTCAATTAATCTCTTATAAATTTTTCTAGCTATACAAAAAACGCCAATTGAGTGAGTAAATCTACTCGATTCTGCACCATGAAAAAGTAATGATGCCGCTCCAAGCTGTTTTATTCTTCTTAGTCTTTGAAAAGCTACTGTATCAATTAATTCCATAATCATTAATTCTTCTGGCTTTCCTGCATCAAATACTATTTCTTTATGAATTGGGTCATGAAAAATTCTTTTAATACTCATATTTTTAAGATTTTTTATTTTCAATCTTTAGCGATTTAAAGATTTAATTTCTTCATTGTTTAATTCAATTGTTTGAACAGGAACTTCTTCTTTTTCTAGAAGTGACCCTAAAAATAATTCCGCATTCCTCACCCATTTATCGTCAGTACTTCCAAAATCACTTGCATCGGGTAGATCAAGTAATTTGTTAGGTGTTATACCTTGGCCTTGAATATTATTACCATCTGGTGTTAAGTAACTAGCTACTGTTATAGCAATACCACTATCTTCTCCCAAACTTTTTAGGGATTGAATTAAACCTTTACCATAAGTTTGTTCTCCCATAAGAATTGACCTCTCATTATCTTGTAAAGAACCAGCAAGTATTTCACTGGCACTTGCAGTGCCTTTATTTACTAAAGTCACCATGGGTCCATCAAAAGATGTCTCTTTTTGAGAAATAATTGCATCTTTGATTCCATTTCTATCTTTTGTCTCGACTATGGGTTTCTCACTCAATAATGAGTCTGCAACTGCAATACCTGAGCTTACTAGTCCCCCTGAATTATTTCTAAGATCCAAGATTAAGCCCTCAACCTCTTTCTCTTTTAACTCTTGAAGAGCCTCTTCAACTTTTTTGGGTACGCTTTCGCTAAATTGAGTTATCCTTAAATATCCTGTTGTGTGAAAATCGTCTCTTAATCTTTTTGTTCTAACTGGTCTAAGATCTACTGATCTCCTCTCTAAATCGACTTCCCTAATTTCTCCTGATTCCGTAGATAATTCAACTAAAACTTTTGTCCCTGATTCACCTCTTAACTTAGAGGCGGTACTTGCAAGTCCTAATTTTTCTGATGAGATTCCATCCACTGTCTTGATAATGTCTCCGCTTACTATTCCTGCTTCTTCAGCTGGCGACCCCCCAAGAGTAGAAATAACTTTAACTTTATTGTTATCATCTTCACCTAATTGAAGCCCAACACCATTAATCTCACTCCCAAAATTACTTGATTTCAGTAGCTCATAATCTTTGGGGCGTAAAACTCTCGTGTAGGGATCCTCTAGAGGTCTTAACATGTCTTCAATTGCAGAATAAGCCTCTTCACTTGTTTCAATTTGTTTCTGTAACGTTTTTTGTCTAATTCTTTTCCATTGGATTTCATCAAACTTTTCTGGATCATAAAAACCTTCGTTTACCAAGGTCCAAGCATCAAGTACTAATTGCCTGCTATCACTGAGAGCATCCACTCTTTCCATCAATAAAAAATTGATAGAAAAAACGATGATCATTGATGCAGTGATCAAAGTTTTGAATGTTAAAAGTTTGTTAAAAGATGAATTCATTGGGTTAAGTGTTAACACCAAGTATAAGAATTTTAAGTAAGCTCTTTATATCAAAGCTAATTTTTTTTTGGATGGCGAATTCTTCATCTGTTTATGACTGGTTTCAAGAAAGACTTGAAATCCAAGACATAACTGACGACGTTACTTCCAAGTACGTACCCCCTCACGTAAATATTTTTTATTGTTTAGGAGGCATAACCTTAGTATGCTTTCTAATTCAATTTGCAACAGGTTTTGCAATGACTTTTTACTATAAGCCAACAGTTACACAAGCTTACAGTTCAGTAAGTTATTTAATGACCGATGTAAGTTTTGGATGGTTAATAAGATCTGTGCATAGATGGAGTGCGTCAATGATGGTATTGATGTTAATCCTTCATGTCTTTAGGGTTTACCTTACTGGAGGTTTTAAGAGGCCAAGAGAATTAACTTGGGTTACAGGTGTTGTAATGGCAGTTATAACTGTCGCTTTTGGAGTGACTGGATACTCTTTACCTTGGGATCAGGTGGGTTATTGGGCAGTCAAGATTGTTTCAGGTGTTCCTGCTGCTATACCAGTAATAGGTGACTTTATGGTTGAACTACTTAGAGGAGGTGAAAGTGTTGGTCAATCGACTTTAACCAGATTTTATAGTCTTCACACTTTTGTATTGCCATGGTCATTAGCAGTCTTCATGTTGATGCACTTTTTAATGATTCGTAAACAGGGTATTTCAGGTCCTTTATAAACTTATATACTTAAACTATAATTAGTTCTTAATATGTCTACTTTAAAAAAACCAGATCTAACTGATCCAAAATTGAGAGCAAAGTTAGCTAAAGGTATGGGCCATAATTATTATGGTGAACCAGCTTGGCCAAATGATTTACTTTATATCTTCCCTGTAGTCATCTTGGGAACTATTGCCTGTGTAGTTGGATTAGCAGTTCTTGATCCTGCAATGTTGGGAGACAAAGCTAATCCCTTCGCAACACCCCTTGAAATACTTCCTGAATGGTATCTTTACCCAGTTTTTCAAATACTTAGAGTTGTTCCTAATAAACTTTTGGGTATTGCACTTCAAACATTAATCCCTCTTGGATTAATGATTTTACCCTTCATCGAAAACGTTAATAAATTTTCTAATCCATTTAGAAGACCAATAGCAATGTCTGTTTTCTTATTTGGAACTTTTCTAACAATATACCTAGGTATTGGTGCATGCTTGCCAATTGATAAATCACTAACATTAGGACTATTTTAGACTCAAATTTTAAACATATCTAGATCGTTATACTCATTCCTTAAAAAATGATTCATTAATAAAAATCCAACAATTGTCCAAGTTTGATATGTTCTTGATTGTTGTCCAACCCAAGTACCTGTAGGACCATCAAAATATTCTGCCCATTCTTGCTTAGGCAATTGATTAAGTTGACACCAATATGATTCCTCTATTAAAGATTTCATTTCTTCCATGAGGATCACATCGTCTGAACCATAATGTTTTTGATGTAATAGGACAGCTGTACCAAAAAACCAAAGTAAGCTTGGCCAATGACCACCGTTATGGTAACTCCAAGGCCAATTCTTTGGATCGGATCCAGTTTTATTTTGCCATTCCTCGACATCCATATGGGGATGACAAATTCTCATAGGCATTTGAGCCATCAAATGCTGTCTGTTATGTAAAACTAATCTAAATAAAGCTCTTTGTTCTTCAGGAGGCAGAACTCCGAACATACATGCTAAAGAGTTGCCTAAACTGTAAAATCGAAAGTCAGGCCTTCCTGTCCTAATATTTCCTATTAAGTAACCACCTCTATTCTCTAACCAATCTTGTAGCCATGAGGGGACCACTTGAGGTTGAACGTTAAATTCATTGAAGTGTTGATCATCACCATACTGCTCAGTTGGCCTTCTTCTTAAAATTTGCATTGTTTGGCTGGTAACCCAATAATGCTTTAATAGAAAACTTCCTAAATCCTTAACCCATTGATTTGTAAGAATAAGTCTTTGGTCTAAAAGTCTACTAACATGATCTGCTCTACTTAATTCCATTAAGTTAATGCAACTTTTTAAACATCCATGAAGTAAAACTTCAACTTCTAGTGGTGCTCCCCATACATCCATAGGTCTATCAATCATAAATGCGCAATCTGGAACAAAAAGTACTGGAGTACCCTCAAATGTTGGATGTAGAACTAGATCTAGTAGAAGTTGAATACCTCTTTGAACGCTTTGACTTTTTCCAAAGACATAATCACCGCTTTTATTGACATAATACCAACATAAAATAGGCCACCATAAACTTGCGTCAGCTGAAGTAATCCTCCCTATTGATCTCTGACCATAGTCTCCAATGAGCTGTCCATTTTCTTCAACGAAACTAGTAGGAAATACGCCACGCGTTTGGTAATTAGAGCTTTGTAACTCAAGGCATACACTTAAGAACTTTTTGACAATTTCGTAACGTTTTTGGGTAATGAGGTAAATCATTACAGGAACATTGTCTCTTAAAAATATTTCTCCATAATTTAATTTTTTATTTTTTGTTGGGTGTTCTAGTGCAGCGACGCTTCCCACTAACTCTCCTGATATCTCAACCAAAGTCTTCTCGAAGTGTTTTTTTGCATTTGTTACAATTTTCTCCTCATCAGAACTTGGTCTTACTCTTAAGTTTTTTTGACTAAATCTTTCTGCCATTTCATTTATATCCCTTTATTTAAGC
>CACAYX010000009.1 GCA_902536775.1 uncultured Prochlorococcus sp. | reverse complement strand
CACTGTTCATAGAATTTCTTATTACTTAGTAGATCAATTCCGGCTTTAATAGAAAATGAATTTAAAGGCCAAGGATCTCTATTTATTTCCCATTGTTTAAGTTTTTTCGATGAGCCAATAACGTAACCTAATCTAAGACCAGGAATATTGAAGATTTTGGTCAAGCTTCTCAAGACTAATAAATTATCAAATCTTTTGGTTAATGGTATTAAAGATTCTTTATCTCCATTAGGTGTTATCGATAAAAAAGCTTCATCGCAGATAACTAATTTATATTTTTTCACAACTTCCTCCAATGAATTCTTTCCCCATAATTGGCCGGTAGGGTTGTGTGGATTTGTTATCCAAATAACATCACCTTTTGGATGAAGCGGAAATGATTGAGGAAAAATATCATTCCAGTTTTTTGGTAATTCGCAATGTATAAAATTGCTATTCCAACAATTTAAAGATCTTTCATAATCAACAAATGATGGAGAAGGAATACAACTTATTCCGAATTTGGATGCTTCATAACCTGCCCAGGTTATTAATTCAGAAGCTCCATTCCCAGGCAATATATTGTCTGGATTTATCCCATGAAATTTGCCGATTATTTCTTTCAGATCATTCAAGTATCTTTCTGGGTAATATCTAAAGCCAAGATTCTTAATTTCCGCATTTATTGAATCTATTAGTATTTGAGGGGGATCAAAGGGTACTAGTGATGCACTTGCATCAATTATTTCGGATGGTAATAAATTTAATTTTTTCGCAATTGCAAATACATTTCCACCGTGATTCAAATTTGATCCTTGCATGGCTAACGTTGAGTAATCATGAGGTTCATTATTCATACTCTAATTTTATTCAACCCATTTTAAATCTGATCCAATTGCATCTTTTATATTAGATAATTGATGGTTATTGAGTTGCTTTATAATTCCCTCAAGTATATCTGGTACTAATTGTGGACCCTTATATATCCATCCTGTATAAAGTTGGATTAATGATGCTCCAGAACAAATTCTTTCCCAAGCTGACTCAGGACTATCTATTCCACCAACCCCAATTAAAATAATCTTTTTATCAATATTATGTATATGTTTTATTATTTGATTTGCTTTTTTTTGGAGAGGCCTTCCACTTAATCCTCCATTCTCTTGAGAGAGTAATAATCCAGTTTGCCTGATCTTTCTATTTTCAAGACCTAATCTATCAATGCTGGTGTTTGTAGCAATTATTCCATCGATGTTTTCCTCGATTATTAATTGGCAAATATCTTCAATGTCTTTAAGGCCTAAATCTGGCGCAATTTTTACAAATAATGGTGGACAATTAGGTAAGTTTTTAATTTCTCTAAGAAGTTCTTTTAGAAGAATTGGATCTTGTAATTTTCTTAGCCCTTCAGTATTTGGAGAACTAACGTTTATTGCTGCGTAATCACAATATGGAATTAATAATTTTAGAGAAGTTAAATAATCATCTTTTGCTTGAGATAAACCTGTAATTTTTGACTTCCCGAAATTTATCCCTAAACAAATATTCTCCCTGTTTTTTTTAAACTCAATACCTTGTTCGACAAAGTTTTTAACTAGATTTTCAGCACCATTATTATTGAAACCCATTCTATTTAATGCTGCTTCTTCTTCTGCCAATCTAAATAACCTTGGTTTGGGATTTCCATTCTGAGCAAATTTAGTTACTGTACCAAGCTCAGCAAATCCAAAACCAAAATCTTTCCATATATTTGCGGCATTTCCATTTTTGTCAAAACCCGCAGCTAAACCAATTGGATTACAAAAATTTATTCCACATATGTTCTGACTTAACCTTTGATCAACTAAAGAAAATTCTTCATTTAGATTTTTTAAGATAGAGGATACTATAGGCCAATTATATTTTCTTGAACTGAATGATAGGAGACTAAGAGATAAATTTGTTAGGTATTCTGCATCAATTCCAGAGTCTTTTTTTAATACAGGTTTAATCAAGTTTTTATAAAGATTTTTAAATCCCCACTTCTTATCATTCATAAAAAATTAGGCTTCTTTTTTTTCTATTATCCAATATTTTTTATCTTTAGGAATCAATCTCCAATTACGCCATTCAAAAAGTGAATATTGTTTTATCTTTAAGTGGTTTTCATCACCTAATAAGGTGTCTAGTTCAGGTGAACTTAACAGGTACTTTTTTTCTGCAAATTTTTGAATTAATTCATTGCGGGAAAATAATTCCTGAATTTCTGCAGGTGCATTTTTTTCAAAAAAATTAACTGAGGATTCTACTTTTTTTAAGTTACTTTCTATAGATATACCTTTGCTGTAATTAGTTGCAATTTTATCAACCCTATCATTTTGCTTATCCCCGCTATGACCTTTAACATATTCCATTATTAGGCCATTAATTCTTAATTGATCAATTTTTTGCCATAGATCAAGATTTTGAACTGGTTTCCCTGAACTTGTTTTCCATCCATTTTTCTTCCAATTAATAATCCATTTTGTATAACCCTCTATGACATATTTACTATCAGTTCTTAGTTTAAAGTTCTCTTTTAATTTGTAGGTTTTTAATTTCTCAAGAGTTTTTATGGCCGCAGTGAGTTCCATTCTATTATTAGTAGTATTTTGCTCGGAACCACCTATTTCTAATTCGCTACCATCTTCAAAAATTATTAAACCGCCCCAACCACCTGGGCCTGGATTACCACTGCAGGCTCCATCTGTTGCGGCTTCAATCGCAATACTATCACTATTCATAATTTTTGAAGCCGATATTAAGGTTATCGGCTTGAAAAAATGTACTCTTATTTAAGTGTAACTTTACCGCCAGCTTCTTCAATCTCTTTCTTTAAAGATTCAGCATCTGCTTTGGCAATTCCTTCTTTTACTGTTTTTGGTGCAGATTCAACAAGTGCTTTTGCATCGCCAAGACCTAGACCAGTTGCATTTCTTACAACCTTAAGTACTTTGATTTTTGCAGCTGCATCAAAGCTTTCGAGAACTACATCAAATTCAGTTTTTTCTTCAGCAGCGCCTCCATCTGCGTCACCGCCAGCTGCTCCTGGAGCTGCCATTACTACTCCTGCAGAAGCTGCAGCAGATACACCAAAAGCTTCTTCAATTTGCTTTACAAGCTCAGATGCTTCTAAAAGTGATAAAGATTTTAATGATTCAAGAATTTCTTCAGTTTTTGCGGACATTTTCTTAAAAGTTAATTAGGGTTTTGATTTAAGATTCTGATTTTTCAGAATGTTGTTTAAGTGATCTAGCAAGTCCAGAAGGCACTTCATTGATAGAGATCGCAATTTTTGTTGCTACGCCATTTAGAGCGCCAGCAATTTTTGCCATCAATACTTCTTTAGACGGAAGACTTGCAATTTCTTTTATTTCAGAATCGCTAAGAAGTCTGCCTTCAAATAAAGCTCCTTTGGTCTCAGATTTTTTGGTGTCTTTTTGAAAAGATTGGATTGCTTTTACAGCACCACCAACATCTTCTTTAATTAACACAAAAGCATTTGTTCCGGTCAGTAAAGATTCAAGATTGTTCCAATTACTATCTCCATCAATAGCTTTGCGCATTAATGAATTTTTAGTAACTTTGCAGATGCCGTTAGTTGTTTGCAATCTAGATCGCAAATCTGACATCTCTTTGATAGTTAAACCTTTATAGTCAAGAACTACAGCCATTTCCGAGTCGTCTAAAAGAGATTTAATCTCAGTAACGATTTTTTGCTTATTCTCTAGTGTTCGGCCCATTGATGTTTTTTGGATCGTAATTTAGGGAGAGCAGGAAATGCGGCAAAGTTCTTTTAAAGAGGCCGCTTTTATTAGATCCAAAAAGAAATAATTTAAGACGAGTCCTCGGTAGGAATTAAAAATTTAGAATAACTAAATCAACCTACTTTCTTTGGCCGTATTATTGCAATTTAAATTATACTACAAAGCGTTAACCTTCAGGTTGGTAATCTTGTACAGCATTTATGTCTAATTGAACTGAAGGCCCCATTGTTGAAGTTACATAAAAAGTTTTCCAATACTTTCCTTTAGCTCCACTTGGTTTATTTTTATCAATTGATTCTTGTAAGGTTTTTAAGTTGTCAAATAGAGCCTCTTTTGTGAAACTTGCTTTTCCAAAGCGGACATGGACGATTCCAGCCTTATCTGCTCTAAATTCGAGCTTACCAGCTTTGAATTCTTTTATTGCATTAGCAATGTCATTAGTTACTGTCCCCGCTTTAGGATTAGGCATTAAACCTCTAGGTCCTAAAACTCTTCCTAATTTTGCAACCTTTGGCATCATATCTGGAGTTGCAATAAGTAGATCAAACTCCATATTTCCTTTGTTGATGCTTTCTACAAGATCTTCTTCGCCAAATAAATCTGCACCAGCAGCCTTTGCCTTCGATACATTCTCACCGCTAGTGATTACTGCAATTTTGATACTTTGGCCAGTACCATGTGGTAATGCAACAGTGGTCCTTAATTGTTGATCTGTATATTTTGGATCAATACCTAAACGAATATGTGCTTCAATAGTTTCATCAAATTTTGCATTAGCATTGTCCTTGATGATACTAAGAGCTTCAAGTGGTGCGTAAATGCGATCTTCTATCTTTGTTGATAGAGCCGCCATTCTTTTGGATAGTTTTTTCATAATAATATTGGGTGCAAACGGTTATTAACTAACCTCCCCCTAAATAGTGAGAAATTTTGAATAGAACTCAATCAGTAATAGAGACTCCCATATTACGAGCAGTACCCTCAATTACTTTCATTGCCGATTCAACACTAGAACAGTTTAGATCAGGGAGCTTAGTTTTGGCTATTTCTTCTAATTGAGCTTTACTTATATTCCCAACAGAGCCTTTTGCTGATTCACCTGATCCTTTCTCTATACCAGCTGCTTTTGTTATTAAGACGGAAGCAGGAGGTGTTTTTGTGATAAAAGTAAAGCTTCTATCTTCAAAAACAGAAATCTCAACTGGAATTACAAAACCTGCTTTATCTTGTGTCCTTGCATTATATTCTTTGCAAAATGCCATGATATTGACACCATGTTGTCCTAAAGCTGGCCCTACAGGAGGAGCAGGATTTGCTTTGCCTGCTTGTAAAGCAAGCTTGATAACTGCAACAATTTTTTTTGCCATTAGATTAGAGAATTTAAGCTGAAGTAGAAAATCATAATTTTACTAGATAAACAAGAACAATTAGAAATTAATTTTGTTTATTGATTTGGGAGAATTCTAATTCTACAGGAGTCTCGCGCCCAAATATTGAAAGTAATGCTTTTAATTTATTTCTTTCTCCGGAAACTTCTATAACTTCTCCTTGGAAATCCTTGAATGGACCGCTAGTTACAATGATTCTATCTTTTTCTTCAATATCTAACTTGATTACAGCTTTTTTCTCTGATGCGCGCTTAAAGATCCTATTAACTTCTTGTCTTGATAATGGTCGAGGTTTGATATGACCTCGCGATCTTCCGCTGCCTCTACCGTCTTCAGCACCGACAAAGTTAATTACATTTGGAGTACTTTTAACAGCCATCATTGTATCTTCATCCAAAATCATTCTTACGAGAACGTAACCTGGGAAAACTTTTTCTTCAGTAGTTTGTCTGCTTCCATCTTTTTTTAATTTAATTCCTGGAGTTTGGGGAATTTCAATTTCAATGATTCTATTATTAACACCTAAAGTTACTGATCTCTGCTCAAGAGTAGCTTTTACTTTTTTTTCACAGCTTGATGCCACTTGAATTGCATACCATCTTGCGATGCTTGTAGTTGCTTTTGAAGAAGCAAGGTTTGTAGTTAATTCATTACTCATTTTTCTAGAAGCTTAATTAAGATCTTTATTAATGGATATTAGGGAGATAATTCAACCAAAAATTTGCGAAGCTGCCCATCCATAGAATCTGCTAACAGAAGCAATAGCTGCAGCAGAAAAAGATACCATAATTATAACTGCTACTGATTCGCTAAAAAGTTGTTGTTTGTTAGGCCACACGACAAGTTTAAGTTCATCGTAGGTGGATCTAAAAAAGTTATTCTTTTTTTTAGGCTCTTCAACTTCAGGAGAATCCTTTTTAAGAGGTTCTTTATTAGTAGTAGGACTTGTCACAAAATTTTTTTTGAAATTAAGCTTTATGCTTTAGTTTTTATTTTAGCTTATTGATTTGCTCGTAAGCTAGGTTTGAAAACGATCTCATCTTTTTTTGCAGGGTTAAGTTTAATTGTTATATTCTTTTTATTTTTGAAGTTATCTTCTAAAAGTTTTGCAGCTAAGGGATTTTCTATTTGTCTTCTCAGTTCTCTGCTAAGTGGCCTTGCACCATATACAGGTTCGTAAGAATCGTTTGCAATTTTGTTGATAACTTTTTTATCTATAGTGATATTTATTTTCTGCTCAAGTAGCAGGTTCTTTAAATCTTCTGTTTGTAGAATAATTATTTTTTGAAGATCATCAATAGATAATGGATCAAACTTTACCACTTCGTCAATTCTATTTAAAAATTCAGGTCTAAAAATTGAAGATAATGCATTACTAATTGAATCATCTAGAGTTTGTTGATCTTTTTCTAACTTTCCCTCACTTTTAGAAATCTTTTGTGAATATTCTAGTATAGATTTACCAGCTAGGTTACTTGTCATAATAATTACCGTATTTTTGAAATCTACTGTCCTTCCTTGAGAGTCCGTTAATCTTCCTTCATCTAAGACTTGCAAAAGGATATTAAATACTTCTGTATGTGCTTTTTCTATCTCATCAAGAAGTATTACTGAATAGGGTTTACGTCTTACAGCTTCAGTTAATTGACCTCCCTCTTCATAACCAACATAACCTGGAGGAGCTCCCAAAAGTCTTGCTACGGCATTTTTCTCCATATATTCACTCATGTCTAATCTTAAAAGTGCGTCTTCTTCATCAAATAAAGCGGTTGCAAGAGTTTTTGCTAATTCTGTTTTACCAACACCAGTAGGACCCATAAATAAAAAAGATCCAATAGGTCTTTTAGGACTTTTCATACCAACTCGAGCTCTTCTAATTGCAGCAGAAACAGCTTCTATGGCTTTTTCTTGTCCAATAACTTTTTCACTTAGTTCTGTTTCTAGATTGACTAATTTCTTACGTTCATTTGAAACTACTTTAGAAATTGGAATTCCCGTGATTTTTGATATAACATCAGCAATATCATCAGGTTCAACTTGATATTTAAAAGGGAAATTTCTATTTTTCTTTATTTTATTAAAGTTCTCTTCAACTTTTTGTATGTCATTCTCTATTTCACTTAACTCTTCTTCAAGCTTTTCTAAATAATCCAGATTATTTTCAATTTCGCGATTTGATTTATCTTTAATTTGTTTGGTTAGCTTATCTTCTTCTTTCATTAAAGTAGATAATTCTTCCATTTCTTCACGTAAATTGTTCCAATTTTCCAAAAGAACGTTCAATTTTGCCTCTGATTGTTTTCTATTATTTAATAGTTTTTCTTGAGCTTCGATATTTTCTCCTTGCAAATTGTTCAGTTTTTCGTCAATAGTATTAAGTTTATTTTCTTGTTGGAGAATGATTTGAGGCATAATATTAGACTCGATTTTCAACTGTGCAGCTGCTTCATCAATTAAATCTATTGCACTATCAGGAAGACATTTATCACTGATGTATCTATCGGCCAATTTTGCAGAATAGTTCACAGCCTCTTCAGAAATTTTTATGCCATGATGTGATTCATATTTCTTTTTGATACCTTGCAGTATTTTTGCGCTTAATTCTACTGTTGGTTCATTAACAGCTATCTTTTGAAAGCAATTATTTAATGCCTGATCTTTTTCAATAGTTTCACGAAATTTCTCAGGTGTTGTTGTACCGATACATCTAAGTTCTCCTTCAGCCAGTAAAGGTTTTAAGATATTGCTAATGTCAGTAGAAGATCTGTCAGAACTTAATATTGAGTGAATTTCATCAATAAATAAAATCATTCCTTGGCTTGGATTTTTTAGTTCCTGCATTATCAAGCTCAGTCGTTCCTCTAGTTGGCCTCTAAATTTTGTCCCAGAAACTAAAGCACCTAAGTCAAGTGAAATAATTTTTAAGTTTTTTAAAGAATCAGGAACTTTTTTGTCTACAATTAGTTGTGCAAGTAATTTTGCAATTGAGGTTTTACCAACTCCAGAATTGCCTATAAGTATAGGATTATTTTTGTTTCTTCTGCAGAGTACTCTCATTAAATTATTGATCTCATTTTCTCTTCCTAAAACGGGATCCAGTAGGCCTTTTTTAGCTGATTCTGTTAAATCTTTTCCATAAATTGAGAGGGCATTTTCATCTTTTCTAACTTGTTTTTTGGTTTCAATTTGAAGTTCACTTTTGGGTAATGGAACAATAGATTTTTTTAATTTTTCTTCTTTTACAAAAGTTTCATTGTTTGATTCAAAATTAGATTGATTATTTATCTCAATTACGTTCTCATAATTAAAAGACTCTTTTGCTTGATTAATATTTGGGAAAGACTTTAATTCTTCCTCTAATTTTTCCATTGAAAGATTGCCTTCTTCAAAAACATAATTCCCAATTCTTAAATCCCTTCCAATAGCAATTAGTAAATGAGGGATTTCTATTAATCTTGATCCCCATTGGATTTTTATTTGATTTGCATTATCTAATAAAATTTCTAAATCTTCTCCGATAGTAAAAATATCTGACTCACTTGTTGGTGTCTCTTCTAAAAAATCTTCTGTTATATCTAAAACTGTATCTTGGTCGATTGATAATTTTTCAATGAAAGCAAAGAATTCACTTGATGAGAACAATGTATGAATTATGTGTTCAATATTAAATTCGCTATGATCCCATTTTTTTGCTGTTTCTTCTCCTAATAAAAGAAGATTCCAACTGATATCGCTAAAAAGTTCAGGACTTGATGTAAGTGTTTCTCTCATAAACTATAAAAACTATAGTTGATTATTAATTAGTATTCTAAATAGGATCTGCATTAATAATCATCCAATAATTTTCAAATTGTAAGATGAATTTGAAACATATGTTTTCGAGAGGGGTTGCAAGGACTTTGGAATTAATAAAAGAGTTTTTAACTAATATCTAAGTCGTGCTGGAATTAAAAGATTATAATTGGTTAAAATATATATTTCAGATATTAGCCAAATAGTTCAGCTATTAATAGGATTTAAATAGTAATAATTAAATTGTGACAGAAACTATTGATTTCCTTATTGATACTATTGAAGCAAGGCAAGTCCTTGATTCAAGAGGTAATCCAACTGTAGAGGCAGAAGTATTTTTGGAATGTGGTGCAAGAGGTAAAGCAATTGTTCCCAGCGGAGCTAGCACTGGCGCTCATGAGGCACATGAACTTAGAGATGGTGGTTCAAAATATATGGGAAAAGGTGTTTTGAATGCGGTTAATAAAATTCATGAAACAATATCCCCGGCTTTATGTGGTTTGTCAGCTTTAGATCAAACTGCAGTAGATAAATTAATGAATGAAATTGATGGAACTTCTAATAAGTCTAATCTTGGAGCAAATTCAATCCTTGCAGTCAGTCTTGCAACTGCCAGAGCATCAGCAAATGCTTTAGAAATTCCCCTATATAGATATCTTGGAGATCCATTATCAAATCTTCTTCCAGTCCCATTGATGAATGTAATAAATGGTGGTGCTCATGCACCAAATAGTCTTGATTTTCAGGAATTTATGCTCGTCCCACATGGAGTTAATAATTTCAGTGAATCATTAAGAATGGGTACTGAAATTTTTCACTCATTAAAATCATTACTTGATCAAAAAGGTCTATCTACTGCTGTAGGCGATGAGGGCGGATTTGCCCCGAATTTGTCGTCAAGCGAAGAGGCAGGGGACTTATTATTAGAAGCAATTCAAAAAGCGGGATTTAAGCCTGGTGAGCAGGTATCTTTAGCTTTAGATGCTGCTAGTACTGAATTTTATAGGGATGGTACTTATAAATATGAAGGGAAAAGTTTAAATAGTTCTGAAATGATTTCATATCTTTCAAGATTAGTTTCTAATTATCCAATAGTTTCAATTGAGGACGGTTTAGCTGAGGATGATTGGGAGGGTTGGTCAGAATTAAACAAAGAATTAGGAAATAAAGTTCAGCTTGTAGGTGATGATTTATTTGTTACTAATACAGAAAGGTTAAGGAAAGGGATTTTGGAAAAATCTGCCAATTCAATCCTAATAAAGGTAAATCAAATTGGAACATTAACTGAAACTTTGGAAGCTATTGAATTGGCTAAAATGTCCGGTTTCACGAGTGTTATTAGTCATAGAAGTGGTGAGACTGAAGATACAACAATTGCAGATTTATCTGTCGCCACTAGATCGGGTCAGATCAAGACCGGCTCTTTGAGTAGAAGTGAAAGGATTGCAAAATACAATAGGCTTTTAAAAATTGAGGAGGAGTTGGGAAATCAAGCAAGATTCGCCGGAGCTTTAGGTTTAGGACCCAAAAATATATAGTTTTTTTAGCGCTTAAGTTTTTCTAAACGTGAGCCTTTTCTCATACTTAATTGGCATTTTATCCAATCAATACTTATTGGTATTGCAAAAAAAATTGGCAACAACGCAAAATTATTTTGTTTATTGGTTACAAGTAAAGCAGATGCAATTGATAGGCTTCCTATAAGAATTGAATGGCCTAAAGTTTTTTGAGCAGTAAACATTTTTTTGAATTGCCTATCAGACTCTCCCATTCTTATTTGCAATTGCAAATCGCCCTGCTCTAATCTTTCTAAACTTTCATCTATTCTTTTGGGAATCCCAACAGCTTTCGATCCTAGTTCACCTACTTGCCTTCCAAATTGGTTAATTAAATCGTTAGGAGTTTGATTATTTGAAGTCATAAGTTCTATTAAATAAGGCTTGGTAACTGATACAAGGTTAAACCCTGGATCAAGCATTCTGCCAACTCCTTCAAAAGTTGATAAAGCTCTCATCACAAAGATTAAATCTACTGGCAGTTGAAAAGGTGTTTCATAAACAAGTTCGTATAAATCTCCAGATAATTTTTCAATAATATTTGGGCTAAATGGTGGAGTTAAGGCTTCTTTAAGCATCAATCTGACTAATCTTCTAACTGGTCCTATATCAATATCTTTTGAAATTAAGCCAGCTTGTTGTAATTCACTAACAAGCGATGAGGCATCTCTTAAAGCAGCAGCCTTAACCATTCCCCCTAATCTTGTTTGAAGATTATTTGAGATATTGCCCATCATTCCAAAATCATAAAAAATCAATTTACCTTTATTTGAAACTGCTAGATTTCCTGGATGAGGGTCTGCATGAAAAAAACCGTAATTTACTAATTGTTTTAAATAGCTGATGGCACCTATTTCAGCAATTTTAGGTAAATCAATTTCTTCTGATTGTAATTTTTTTAAATCGCTTATTTTTGTTCCTTCTAAATAACTTAAACAAAGCACTTTTTCACTGCTCATATTCCAAATAACTTCAGGAACTTCAACATTTGTATCATCAAGAAATTGCTGTCTAAATCTTGCTGCATATTGTGCTTCACAATTAAAATCAAGCTCCTTCATGAGAACTTTCCTACATTCTTTTGCAATCTCAACCCAGTTTCTACCTCGACTCCAATTCTTATTTTTCTGCAACAATCCTGCTATTTGCTGCATTATGCCCAAATCGATGATAAACAACTCTTTTAAATTGGGTCTTTGAACTTTAAATACTACTTTCCTACCATCTTTTAAAGTCCCCCTATGAACCTGAGCTAGTGATGCTGATCCAACAGGATCACATGTTATTTGATCTATTTCATTAAACTTAGACCCTAGTTCTTCTTTTATAGTTAATTCAACTTGCGCAAATGAAAAATTAGGAACTTGATCCTGCAATTTAGACAATTCCTGTATCCAGGTATTAGGAATTAAATCAGGTCTCGCTGATAATAATTGTCCAATTTTTATAAATGCTGAACCAAGTTTTATTAATTGATTAGTAAACCACCTAGCTCTTTTAATTTGGATCCTACTTTTTTTATTACTTTTAGTTTGGAAAATTGTAAATCTAATATTATCTATCCACAATTTTATTAAAAGCGAAATAAGAGTTATCCATATAAGAAAGGATCTATTCAATTTTTTTAAACGATAATGAAGAATGTGATGACTCATTTAATTTGATTATTGATGTTTTTATTTAAGAGGTCAATTTGCTTATTGATACCTTCAATTTCATTTAAAGCTTTTTTTATTTTGGAATCTTGATAAGAATTTGTGGATTCATTTTCTTGAATATTTTCGGCTTTCTCCATTCTTGAGGCTTCTTCGATTATGGACTCTTTCAAACTATCAAATTCTTTTTTGAGAATTTCTGGGGCATCCTGAGCGATATTTGTTGCTTCTTCAATTTTTTCAACTAATATCTTGTTTAATTTTTCGGTTACTTTTTTAATGGCAGCTTTTAAAAGGTAGTCAGAATTGGTCATGAAAAATATAATGTATCTACTGCAATTGATTTTTCGATCTGAGTTAATAATAGATCAATACAGAACATTTCACGTAACTGTTCATTTTGATAATTAATTTTTTATTTTTTCCTATGTAAGTTTGTTTCTAAATTATGCTTTTTTCTTTTTTTTCTTTTAACTTATATCTATGTAAAAGGTTAGGTATTTACATTAAAGATATTTTCTAACCAAGAGCTCATCTAATTAACTACTAAAAAGGAGTTTTATTAAATTGGAAATCATTGAGTCAGATGTAGTTATTATCGGAGGAGGCCCTGCAGGATGTACTTGCGCACTTTATACATCTCGTTCAAACTTAAAGACAGTCATTTTAGATAAAAATCCATCTGTTGGCGCCTTAGCAATAACTCATCAAATCGCTAATTATCCAGGTGTTCCGGTTGATATAAGTGGGGAGAAATTACTCACTCTAATGAGAGAGCAGGCTGTGCAATACGGCACAGATTATAGAAGAGCACAAGTGTTTGGAATAGACGCTAGTGGAGAATGGAAAATGGTTTATACGCCAGAAGGTACTTTCAAAGCTAAAGCACTTGTACTTGCAAGTGGAGCTATGGGTAGGCCTGCATCATTTAAGGGCGAAGCCGATTTTCTTGGTAAAGGAGTAAGTTATTGTGCTACATGTGATGGGGCTTTTTATAAGAATAGAGAAGTCGCCGTTGTTGGAGTGAACAAGGAGGCAATTGAAGAGGCAACTGTTCTAACTAAATTTGCATCAACTGTGCATTGGATTACATCGAGTGATCCTAAATCAGATAATGAAGAAGCTATGGAATTGATGGATAATTCAAATATAAAACATTGGAGTAGAACAAGATTATTGGAAATATTAGGCGATGATATGGGTGTGAATGGGGTTGTTGTAAAAAATAAACAAGAAGAAAATCCTATCAATTTAAATTTAGATGGAGTGTTTGTCTATATGAGTGGTTCAAAGCCGATTACTGATTTTTTAGGGGACCAAATTGCTTTAAAAGAAGATGGAGGGGTTATTGTTGATGACTTTATGTCTACAAACTCTGATGGAGTATGGGCTATTGGAGATATAAGAAATACACCATTTAAGCAAGCCGTAGTTGCAGCTTCTGATGGATGTATTGCTGCAATGTCAATTGATAGATACCTTAATAGTCGAAAAAATATAAGAGTAGATTGGATTCATTCTTAAAAATAAATATTGCTTCTTTAATTTAAAGGGGTGTTGCCTCAGAAATATAAGCAACCCCTCCGTAGTAGCTTAAATCGTCCCTGATGTTATCTCTCATTTTATCTATTAATTCTTGCTCACAAAAAACAATTACATGAGCATTTGATCCTAATCCTGTAAATTCCATATCTTCAGTAACGACTCTTTCAGGTCCTCTTCCTGTGGCGTGTTTCATAACTGTATATCCAGGAACATTAGCTTTTTCTAATGTTTTAATGATTGCATCTAGTTCTCTTTCACTAAATATTAAGTCTAATCTTTTCATTTTTATAGAGGGGACAATGGGATAATGGTATTTACTAAACTCATATATATGGGAATGCCAAGAACTATATTGAATGGGAAAGTTAGACCTAGTGTAGTTGTAATATAATAACTAGATTTAGCTTCTGGTACCGTCATCCTCATCGCAGCAGGAACTGCTAAATAAGAGGCGCTAGCACATAAAACCACAAATAAAAGGGCGTTGCCAGGTCCTAATGATAAAAATCTTGCAACGAAAACACCAATAAATGCGTTAAATAAAGGCATAAAAATGGCAAAGCCAACCAAGAACGAACCCGCATTCTTTAGTCTCGGCAATCTTTGAGCAGCGACTATTCCCATATCTAACAAGAAGAAGCATTCTGCTCCATAGAATAATTGTCCAGTAAAAGGCTCCATTTTTGCAATCCCTGAGGGATTACTGGAAGCAGTAAGATATCCTACAATTAAGCTTGAAAGCAATAAATAAACTGATCCATTCAAAAGTGATTCGTGTAATATTGCGCTTAGATGCATTTTTCTTGATTTTGGCCTATTTTTGGGAGCTGCAAATTTCACAAGTAATAATCCAACAATTATTGCAGGAGACTCCATTAAAGCTAAGGCTCCAACCATAAACCCATCAAAAGCTATTTTTTGACTTTCCAAAAAACTTTCTGCGGAAATAAATGTAACAGCACTAATTGAACCGTATGCTGCAGCTATTGCAGCGGAATTAAAGACATCAAACTTAAATCTTAAAATAAAAAATCCAATCAGCGGAATTACTAATGACATGAGAATTGCAGCACTTAAAGTAGGCAATACTTGATCTGTAAAACCACTTTTCTGTATCTCTATACCTCCTTTAAAACCAATTGCTAGTAGCAGATATAGGGAGAAGAGTTTAGGTAATGGAGCTGGTATTTCTAAATCAGATTTAAAGAGTACTGATATTGCTCCAATCAAAAAGAAAAGAACTGGCGGGGCTAATACATTTTGCAGAATTGGATTTATTTCCATAAATTATTATGCTATTTCATTTAGAGCGGTTTCTAAAGCTTCTTTTCTTGTTTCAATAATGCCTTCAACTCCAAACTTAGCTAATCTATCTTTTACTTTTTCATTTGCCCCAGCAACAAATGCTTTTCTGGAATTATTTTTTGCTTCCTGCATCATGTCCTCTATTGCGAGAGTCGCCGTCACTCCAAGTCTTGGAACGTCAGTGATATCTAGTATTAAAACCTTATAATTTCTTACCAGCATCATTCTCTCAGATATACCTTTAGCTGCTCCAAAACTAAGTGGTCCTTTAAGTCTAAATAACATTACTTCTCCTGAGCATCTATCTAGTAGTGCTTTTTCATCAGCAGGTAATGCATTTTTGGCTTGATCATCATTTGATAAAGGATTATCCTCGTCCATACCTTCTAGTTGAGTTTCGGTTATTGAATCGATAGTGAGCATATTTGCTATGAATACACCTACTAAAACTGCCCAAATTAAATCCCAAAAAACAGTCATTAGGAGTACTCCATACATTACAACTGAAGTTTTTAAAGATAATTTGTGAGCCCTCCTCAAGAATCCCCAATCAATAATGTCTAGACCAACTTTTATAAGAATTCCTGCAAGCAACGCAGTTGGTATTTGCTCTGCTAAAGGTCCTGCGCCAACTAAAACTATCAACAATACAACCGAGTGAACCATTCCAGAAATGGGAGTTGATCCTCCAGATTTAACATTTATAACTGTTCTCATCGTTGCTCCTGCTCCGGGTAAACCTGAAAACAGACCCGCAACAGCATTTCCTATTCCTTGACCAATAAGTTCTCTATCAGAATTATGTTTTGTTTGAGAGATATTGTCTGCTACTAGAGATGTCAGTAATGAGTCAATTGCACCAAGTACTGCTAGGACTAAGCCTGCTTTGAAAATAATTGGGAAATATTGATTAAAACTTGGGAAATTTAAAGATGGAACTCCCCTTGGGATTTCTCCGATTCTATCAATAGCTCCATCTCCAAAGATTAATATTGATATTGGGGTAACTATCAATAGGGCCAATAGAGGAGAAGGAACCCACTGACTTATTTTTCTAGGAGTAAGAAATACTATACCTAGTGTCATTATTGCTACTCCAATAGCAGCACCATTGGGCTGGAAATTTGAAAATACAGTAGTTAAAGATTCGACTACTCCTCCTCGAGTGCTAATTCCAAGTAATGGTCCAATCTGAAGCGCAATGATTATTACTCCAATACCAGACATAAATCCTGAAACAACAGAATATGGGACTAAAGTAATGTATTTACCTAATTTTAAAATGCCGAATAATATTTGCAGTAAGCCGCCAATGACTACCGCTGCCATAACTAAAGGTAAAATTTGTCCTGCAGAAAGATCTCTTGGAACCCCTACTGCTGCTAAGCCTGCTACTACCCCTGCGACAGTTACACTCATGGGACCGGTAGGTCCACTAACTTGAGCAGGTGTTCCGCCGAATAATGCTGCTAAAAAACCAACTACTACTGCTCCATATAGCCCATAAATTGCTCCACCAGGTCCTAACGCAGCATTACCAAAAGCAAGAGCGAGAGGCAAAGCCACCACTGCGGCTGTAATCCCTCCAAGAATATCGCCTCTTACATTCTTTAGATGAAATCCATTAATTATTTTCAAAGATACTCTCCTTAAAATAAATACTTAACTAGAAGATATTATCTCTTAATGACGTAAATTTGTGAAAAATGAAGAATGTGCAAAATACTTTTGTAACTTTTTTTGCTCGCAACTAAATAAATTTTAGTTAATTTTCCTGAACAAAATTAGTCTCTGATTGATTTATGTGCGAGGCAAGAGATTAATCTATTAGATAAATATTTTTCAATTTAAATAATATTCAAATGAATTCGATTATTCGTCCTAGAAGGTTAAGAAGAACTGAGGCAATTAGAGAAATGGTTAGGGAAAACCATCTAACGGCATCGGACTTTATTTATCCATTATTTATTCATGAAAAAGATTTTAAAGAGGAAATTTCAGCAATGCCAGGAACCTATAGATGGGATATTAATGGCTTAATAAAGGAGGTTACTAGGGCATGGGAATTGGGAATAAGGTGTGTGGTTCTTTTCCCGAAAATTAACGATAGCTTAAAGACTGAAGATGGTGCAGAATGTTTCAATGAAGACGGTTTAATACCTAAAGCTATACGAATATTAAAAAAAGAGATTCCAGAAATGGCAATAATGACAGATGTTGCCTTGGACCCGTACTCTTGTGATGGTCATGATGGATTAGTTGATGAAACTGGAAAAATATTGAACGACGAAACAATCGAAATTTTAAAAAAACAAGCTTTAACACAAGCAAGAGCTGGAGCAGATTTTATTGGTCCTAGTGACATGATGGATGGGAGAGTTGGAGCAATCAGAGCTTCTCTTGATACCCAAGGATTTTGTGATGTAGGTATTATTAGTTACACAGCAAAATATTCATCTGCTTATTACGGTCCATTTAGAACTGCTTTAGATTCGGCTCCTAGAGAAAATAATAAGAAAATAATTCCAGACAATAAGTCTACATATCAAATGGACCCTGCCAATTCAAAAGAGGCTTTAATTGAATCAGCATTGGATCAGTATGAAGGATCTGATATTTTGATGGTAAAACCAGGAATTTCATACTTGGATATAGTTTATAGATTAAGCACTTTTTCAAATAAACCTATAGCTGCATACAACGTTAGTGGGGAGTATTCCATGGTAAAGTCTGCTGCTATGAAGAACTGGATTAACGAAAAAGATATTGTTTTAGAGACATTGCTTAGTTTTAAAAGAGCAGGAGCAAAATTAATACTCACTTATCATGCTTGTGATGCATCTCAATGGTTGCAGGATACTTAAAAACTCATTATTAACAAGAATTTGGTTTATTCTTAGATAAGTAATAAATTAACTGCTTTGTTTTGAAGTTTTCACAAGGAGTAAATAGGATTGGTCACATTGCACTTAGAGTAGAGAATCTCGAAAGGGCGAAATCTTTTTATATTAAGCTGGGTATGAATTTGGTTTGGGATGATAAAGATTGGTCTTATTTAGAGGCTGGTAAAGGGAAAGATGGACTTGCCTTGTTAGGACCTAGCTACAAAGCTGCGGGACCTCACTTTGCTTTTCATTTTGAAAATAAAAAAGAAGTGGAAAATATGCAAAATGATTTAAAAAATTCTGGTGTAAAAGTTGGTCCTTTACATGAGCATAGAGATGGAACTGCATCTTTTTATATGAAGGATACTGAAGGAAACTGGCTTGAGATGCTTTATGTTCCTCCTGAAGGGATTCAATCGAATGTTTGATTCTTTTTTGTATGCAAGAGAAAAGTTATTCTAAAAAATCATATTCATATTACTCCTTAGAAGAAGAATCTATAAACCTTTTAGAGTGGGATTCATTAAAAATGCATTTATCTTCATTCGCCTCAACGGAAATGGGTAAACGATCAATTTTAAGTTTTGTTATTCCTTCAGAATACGAGTCATCTAAAAGACTTTTGAATGAAACTGTTGAAATAAATGAGCTAGAAAATAATTTAGATAAATCAATTAGTTTTTCTGGTGTTTTTGATATTAGTAAAAATATTTTAATTTGTTCCAAGGGAGGTGTGATTTCATCTTCTGAATTGTTAGAAATAGCGAAAACAATCGCTGCAGCAAGAAATTTAAAAAAAATATTTTTAGATTTTGAACAAAGGCCTTTTATTTCATCATTTACAAAAAATTTAATTGACCATCAGAATATCGAAACGATTTTTAAAAAAGGCATTGAATCTAATGGAAGGATTTCAGACAATGCTAGTAACGAACTATCTATTCTTAGAAAAGAATTATTAACTAAGAAACTTGAAAGAAAAATATTAGTTGAGAAATTTATTCAAAAGAATTTAGCTTATTTGCAAGATAATACTATTGGAGATCGATATGGCAGGCCTGTTTTAGCAGTGAAAGTTAATTATGTCGATAAATTTAAAGGCATAATTCATGACTCTTCATCTTCAGGAAATACAGTATATTTTGAGCCTGATAGTGTAGTAACTAAAGGTAATAAGATTGCTTCTTTGGAGGCTAGAATCACCGCAGAAGAATTTAAGTTACTTAAGAAATGGTCCAAATTTGTTAGTGATAATTCAGAAAATCTTATTGAAATGTCATCCATTTTATTGAGATTAGAAAATGCTCTAAGTCGTTCAAGATATTCGAAATGGATTGGAGGTAGAACTCCTACGTTTGAGAAAAATCCTATTATTTCTTTAATTGGTTTTTCTCATCCGTTATTGATTTGGGAACACAAGAAAAAAGGAGCTCCTCCCCCAGTGGCTATCGATTTTCATATAAATAGAAATATTAAGGTTGTAGCTATCACAGGGCCAAATACTGGAGGTAAAACGGCAGCTTTAAAAGGATTAGGTTTGTCTTTACTTATGGCTAGAGCAGGATTATTGATACCCTCAACGCATAATCCTATTATCCCTTTTTGTCCAAATATATATGTGGATGTAGGAGATAATCAATCATTAGAAGAAAATTTATCAACCTTCAGTGGGCATATATCCCGAATAAAAGAGATATTAGATTCACTTGATAATAAGAAAGGATTATCAGTTGTTTTGTTAGATGAGATTGGATCAGGTACAGATCCTCTTGAAGGAAGTGCTCTTGCGATGGCTTTATTAAAAGAATTTGCGAATAAATCTGATATCACTTTTGCGACTACACATTATGGAGATATTAAGGCTCTAAAATATAATGACTCAAGATTTGAAAACGTATCAGTTGCCTTTGATGAGGATTCTTTGAAGCCAAAATATATTCTCAACTGGGGTATTCCTGGGAGAAGTAATGCCTTGTCAATTTCAAAGAGAATTGGTCTCGATGAAGGCATACTCAATGAAGCTGCAAATTATCTAAAGCCAAAAGAAGTTGATAATATTAACAGTATTATCAAAGGACTTGAGGAAGAGAGAATTAAACAACAAAATTCTGCAGAAGCCGCTGCAGAACTCATTGCAAGGACTGAAATGTTATATGAAGAACTGAAGAGAAATTATGAATATCAAAAAATAAATGCTGAAAAAATCCAGGAAATTGAAAGGTCTAAATTATCAAAACATATTGTATCCGCTAAAAAAGAAGTAATAGATTTGATTAAAAAATTAAGAGATAAAAATGTTAATGGAGAGGATACGAGAATTATTGGAAAAAGATTAAAGGAAATTGAGACGGAACATCTAACCCAAAAAAAATTTGAAAAGTCAATATCATGGGATCCTAAGGTAGGCGATTTTGTAAAAATTAAAAGTTTAAATAGTACGGGACAAATTGTAGATTTAGATAAAAAAGGTGGTTTTTACGAAGTTAAATGTGGTTCATTCAGAAGCACATTAACTGTAAATGACTTTGAAGGTATTAATGGAGAAAAGCCTAATTTCAAAATGTCAAAAATTGAGATTAAGTCAACAAGAGAAGATTTTTCTTTTTCTAAAATTAGAACAAGTAAAAATACAATTGACGTAAGGGGACTAAGAGTTCATGAAGCCGAAATAATTATTGAGGAGAAAATTAGAAAATTTCATGGACCGCTATGGATTGTTCATGGAATTGGCACGGGGAAATTAAAAAAAGGACTAAGAAATTGGTTATCAGGTTTAAATTATGTTGATAAGATTGAAGATGCAGCCAATAACGAGGGTGGACCTGGTTGCAGTATTGCGTGGATAAAATAAAATTTAAAATACCTAGAAAAAAATTTAATAAGTGTATTAAGTGCAATTTATTGATCAAGCAAACATTATTCTTAAAGCTGGAAAAGGTGGAAATGGAATAGTTTCATTTAGAAGAGAAAAATTCGTTCCTGCTGGAGGACCTTCTGGGGGAAATGGTGGCAGAGGGGGTTCAGTTATTTTGATGGCAGATAATAATCTACAAACATTATTAGATTTCAAATTCAAACGTGAAATAATTGCTGAAGATGGATGCAAAGGAGGTCCAAATAAGAGATCAGGTGCTTCAGGTGAGGATACAATCCTTAAAGTACCCTGCGGTACAGAAATAAGGGATATTAAAAGCGGTATTATTTTAGGAGACTTAACTAGAGATAAACAGAGTTTAACTATTGCCATTGGAGGAAGAGGTGGACATGGTAATGCATACTATTTAAGTAATCAAAATAGAGCCCCAGAGTCATTCACTGAAGGAAAAGATGGTGAGATATGGGAGGTTCAATTAGAACTAAAACTTCTTGCAGAGGTTGGGATTATAGGCCTTCCAAATGCTGGAAAAAGTACCTTGATTTCTGTTTTGTCATCTGCCCGTCCAAAAATCGCAAATTATCCTTTCACAACCCTAATACCTAACTTAGGTGTAGTAAGAAAAATTGATGGGAATGGTTGCCTTTTTGCGGATATTCCTGGATTAATATCAGGGGCAGCTGATGGAGTAGGTTTAGGCCATGATTTTTTAAGGCACATCCAAAGAACGAAGATACTTGTTCACTTAATTGATGCAATTGCAGAAAATCCTTTACATGACTTTGAGATAATTGAGGAGGAATTAAAAAAATATGGAAAAGGTCTTTTAGATAAAGAGAGGATAATAGTATTGAATAAAATGGAGCTGGTTGATAATGATTATTTGAAAATAATTACAAAAAAGTTAGAAGATTTATCTAAAAAGAAAGTTTTAGTTATTTCTTCATCTTTAAAAAAAGGTTTATCTTCACTGCTTTCTGAAGTATGGAAAAGGATCTAACTTAAATTTAAAATTTTAAAAAAAAAAAAACACTTGATTTAATTATGAAAATTAGTCATAAATAAGATACTTCTTTAAACACAATATGAATTTCTATACTTGCTTTGATAAACAAGGAAAAATAATAGCTAGATGTCAAACCATTCAAGATATTGAGGTTTTGAAGAAAATGGGAAGACCAATTGTAGAAGTCAAGGAAATGAAAAATGAAGAGTCGGTTGTATGTTCACTTACAGGAAGTCCATCCGACTTTAATAGAGATTACTAATAGAATTAATAAAAAAAAAAGGGCTTTTAGAGCCCTTTTTTATTGTTCATTATCTATCAAAAGAAAACTTAATCATCATAAACAAGACATTCTGGTTCATCCGGGTTGGCATCGCAGAATAGTTCCAAAGCATTAGGGTCATGTTTATCATCTGGATGATGATCCTTATAATCTTCGAGTTCTTTTAGCTCTTCAGTTAAATGTCTGACCTTTGGAAGATTGCCCTCTGCTTTTGCAGATTCGATTTCCGATTGATCTTTTTGGATGTGTTCGTCAATGGATTTCATTTTAAGCTTTTCGTACTTTAGTAGACATACATAACATAGTTAATTTCTTATGAAATTGCATTATCTATGAACTAAATAAGTGTTCATTACAACATCATTTTTTTTTCGAAATTGATTTATGTTTTTTTTAGGTCTCTACTTTCATTATTTCCTTTAACGATGGTAAAACTGGGATTATTTGATTTGGGTTTAAAGGGAATAAAGCTTTGTAGTAATCTTTTTTCCATTCATTGCCATAACAAGTCTTGCTAACAGTAGATATTTTAAAGAATTTTAATCTCCATTCAATAATCTTTTCAAAACTTGATAGTTCTTGTTCAGTACATTTGAAAAGTTTGCTATATATCAATTCCCATCTTATAAGCGTTGGAAAAAGGTAAATATCTGCGTAAGTTAACTCCTCTCCAAATATCCAGTCCCCTTTGTTTTTCTCTAGTAAATTTTCAACTTCTTTTATAGCTGCGAAAAGATTTTTACTTGCTTTTTCGTAAGCTTTCTGGTTTCTGGCAAAACCACATTTATATACTCCATCATTAATGTTGTTGTTAATTAAATCTAAAAATTTTTGATTACATTCTTTAATAATTAATATCTTAATTTGTGATTGAATTTTTATTGAATTGAGTAGTCTTATAATTTGTGAACTTTCATTAGACAAAATATTTACTTCATCTTTTACAAAACTAATTAAAAGAGGTAAGGTAGCTCTAAAAATAATCTTTTTATTAGCTTTTTTGTAAAGGTCTGAAAGTCTCATGAATCCCTTAAACTTTCTATTGAAAATCCATTCGCTATGTTCAAGATCTGCTTTTAAAAAAATAACTTTAACTTTTTTAGATAAATTTTTTATTTCGTGGACGAGTAAAGTTCTTTGACACCATGGACAAGAATTCCCTACCAATAAATAAATTTGTCCATTCTCATTATTAATATCGTATTCACTATCAATTGTTATACCTTTAGGCCTTTTATAGTTACCATGTAAATCTGATGGTGCGAAGCCATTCATAAGTTGGGTCCAAAACCAAAACCAGAATTTTTTGGAGGCCTTAATAAGGTATTTATTTTGCATAAAATTTTATTTATTAAGAAAAAATGACTGTTCAAAGAATACTTATCGTTTCAGGCACTCATGGGAATGAAATTAATCCTGTTTGGGCTGTTAAGAAATTTAATAGAGAGGAAAATAGTTTTAATCATGGTATCGAGTATGAATACATCATAGGTAATCCTGTTGCCTATGAAAAAGGTTTTAGATATATAGATTTAGATTTAAATAGATCTTTTAAAGAAATTAAAAATCATGATCAAGACAATAATAGTTTTTATGAAATTAATAGAGCTAATTTTTTAGTCGATCAATTTGGAATCCATGGATCTAAGCCCTGTCAAATTGCAATTGATTTACATACTACTACTGCAAATATGGGAACTAGCATTGTTTTGTATGGGAGGAGATTCAAAGATTTTTGTTTAGCTGCATTACTGCAGAACAAATTTGGATTGCCTATTTATTTGCACGAAAAAGACAAAGCCCAAACAGGCTTTCTTGTAGAAGCTTGGCCATGTGGTTTAGTTATTGAAATAGGAGCTGTGGCACAAAATTTTTATGATCCAAAAATCATAGATAGATTCTTAATAATAATTAGATCTTTAAGGGAAGAGATAGATAAATTAAAAAATAACCTTATAGAACTGCCAAAGGAATTGGTTGTTTATGTTCATCAAGGGAGTATAGATTATCCAAGAGATGAGAAAGGATATATTGATGGCCTAATACATCCTGAAAGAATAGGCCAAGATTGGAAAATGATTAAAAAAGGAGATCCATTATTTCTGAATAGCCAAGGAATAATCCACAAATATGAACGGGACCAATTGATTTGGCCTGTTTTTATTGGAGAAGTAGCTTATAAGGAAAAAAAAATTGCCATGAGCTATACAAAAAAAGAAGTGATTCGTTCCAATAAACTATGGGTTCAAGAGTTTGAAAGTCTTTAAATTAAGAAACCGGAACAATGAGTCGCTGAAAAGTAATAAGGATTTTTTATTTAATAGATAAGTTTATTTAATATTTAATACTTTTTTTTTTTTTTATAATTTTTGAAACCTTAAAAACCTAAATTCTTTCACTCCAATAAATAACAGCTCCAAAAGCCTCTAATTGCAATCTTCTATGCTTAGCCTCTCTTAGGAAAACCACCTCTTTCGATCTTTTTCCGTTAAGAAGCCATTCGATTATTACCAAGTTGAATCCTCAATAACAAAGAAAATCTTAAGACATGGAAGTTCTTTTCTCCTGTTTTCCAAAAAATAAGTTTACTAAAAGAAAAAATTTTTACACATTTTTAGCGATTTTGGTCTAAAATCTTCAAAGCGGAATTTATTTTCCGTTTTTATTTACACGTCTCACTTTAGAGACATACTTTACGAACTCATGACAACTATTCAGCAGCAGCGTTCTTCGCTGTTAAAAGGTTGGCCACAGTTTTGTGAGTGGGTAACATCAACTAACAACAGAATTTATGTTGGTTGGTTCGGAGTCTTAATGATCCCATGCCTACTTACAGCAGCGGCTTGCTTCATCGTTGCATTCATCGCAGCACCACCAGTAGACATCGACGGAATCAGAGAGCCAGTTGCTGGTTCATTCCTATATGGAAACAACATCATCTCAGGTGCAGTTGTTCCTTCATCTAACGCTATTGGTCTACACTTCTACCCAATTTGGGAAGCAGCTACTGTAGATGAGTGGTTATACAACGGTGGTCCTTACCAGCTTGTAATTTTCCACTTCCTAATTGGTATCTCAGCATACATGGGAAGACAGTGGGAGCTTTCATACCGTTTAGGTATGCGTCCTTGGATCTGTGTTGCATACTCTGCACCAGTTTCAGCAGCTTTCGCAGTATTCCTTGTATACCCATTCGGTCAAGGTTCATTCTCTGACGGAATGCCTCTAGGTATCTCTGGAACATTCAACTTCATGTTTGTTTTCCAAGCAGAGCACAACATTCTTATGCACCCATTCCACATGGCTGGTGTTGCTGGTATGTTCGGAGGATCTTTATTCTCAGCTATGCACGGTTCACTTGTTACTTCATCTCTAATCAGAGAAACAACTGAGACAGAATCTCAGAACTATGGTTACAAGTTCGGACAAGAAGAAGAAACATATAACATCGTTGCAGCTCATGGCTACTTCGGTCGTTTGATCTTCCAATATGCAAGTTTCAACAACAGCAGAAGTCTTCACTTCTTCCTAGCTGTATTCCCAGTTGTTTGTGTATGGTTAACTTCAATGGGTATCTGCACAATGGCATTCAACCTTAACGGTTTCAACTTCAACCAGTCAGTTGTTGATGCAAACGGTAAGATTGTTCCTACATGGGGTGACGTTCTTAACAGAGCAAACCTAGGTATGGAAGTAATGCACGAGCGTAACGCTCACAACTTCCCACTTGATCTAGCAGCAGCTGAGTCTACAACAGT
This sequence comes from uncultured Prochlorococcus sp., assembly GCA_902536775.1. Lineage (GTDB taxonomy): Bacteria > Cyanobacteriota > Cyanobacteriia > PCC-6307 > Cyanobiaceae > Prochlorococcus_A. The sequence continues at coordinate 22,234 of CACAYX010000009.1, read as the reverse complement.
AGCTCTTTCAGCTCCAGCTATCGGTTAAGCTTAAAGTTCTTAAATTTACAAGCCCCCCTTTTTGGGGGGCTTTTTTTTTGTTTAATTTTCAATTGGTTTCATATAATGTTTATATATAGATAAAACATTTGATATTTCTATGAGTAGTAGTTTTGGAAAAATTTTTCGTGTTAGTACTTTTGGAGAATCACATGGTGGTGCAGTAGGAGTTATCCTTGATGGATGTCCACCTAAGTTAAAAATAGATATAAATCTGATACAAAATGAATTAGATAGGCGCAGACCTGGTCAAAGTGACATTACAACACCCAGAAATGAAGAAGATAAAATTGAAATATTAAGTGGGATAAAGGAAGGGTTAACACTTGGAACTCCAATAGCAATGTTGGTAAGAAATAAGGATCAAAGACCAGGAGATTATAATAATTTGGAGCAGGTATTTAGACCTTCTCATGCAGATGGTACATATCATCTGAAATATGGAATTCAAGCAAGTTCTGGCGGTGGAAGAGCTTCTGCTAGAGAAACAATTGGGAGAGTAGCTGCTGGTGCTGTAGCAAAACAATTATTAAAAACTTTCTCTAACACTGAAATACTATCTTGGGTAAAGCGTATACATGATATTGATTCTGATATAAATAAAGAGAAGATTTCTCTCAAAAAAATAGATTCTAATATTGTTAGATGTCCTGATGAAAAGGTATCAACAGAAATGATTGAGAGAATTAAGGAATTAAAGCGTAAAGGAGACTCTTGCGGCGGTGTTATTGAATGTCTAGTAAGAAATGTTCCCTCTGGTCTTGGAATGCCTGTTTTTGATAAATTAGAAGCTGATTTAGCAAAGGCTTTGATGTCTTTGCCTGCCACGAAAGGCTTTGAAATAGGTTCAGGTTTCTCTGGAACTTATTTAAAAGGAAGCGAACACAATGATGCCTTCATCAAGTCTGATGATATTAGGAAGTTAAGAACAATATCCAATAATTCAGGAGGTATACAGGGCGGAATAAGTAATGGTGAAAATATCGAGATGAAGATAGCTTTTAAACCTACAGCAACCATCGGGAAAGAACAGAAAACAGTAAATGCTGAAGGTAAAGAAGTACTTATGAAAGCAAAAGGGAGACACGATCCATGCGTTCTACCAAGAGCAGTTCCCATGGTTGATGCTATGGTAGCTTTAGTACTTGCTGATCATTTGCTGCTAAATCATGCTCAATGTGACTTAATAAATAAGTAGTAGTTTTGTTGAATAATTTATATTTATCCTTAATTTAATTATTTTTGAGCCATTCATATATTTTTGGATCAAATTTTTTATTTTTGATAGCTTTATCTCCAATTACAACTGCTTTATACCCTAAAGATTTATAAGTTTTTAAATCATTGATTGATAGTCCTCCAGCAGCAATGAAATCAATATTTTTATAGTTGAGTATTTTTATCGAACTATCTTTACTTTTTATTGGGTAAATTTTGATAATGTTGCAATTTAAATCTATCGCTTCCTTAAGATCTTTTAAATTATTAATTCCAGGAATTAATAAATAATTTTTTGACTGCGCATAATTGAATAGATCTTTATCCCAAAATTTCATCATCGAAAAATTCAATCCAATTTTTAAAGAATCTTCTATTGATTGCTTATTAACTATGGAGGCAGAGCCTAAATTAATTCTTGGATATTTAATTTTGATATCGGATACAAAATCGAACCAATTTTCATTGTTAGACCAACTTATTTCAATATTCTTTAATCCTAATTTTACTAAGTTTTCTAATTCTTCAAAAAATGAATTTCTTATAGATGTATTTGAGTAAATATTATCTTCAGGTTTTATAAGTAAAAAAAAAGACTCAATTTTCAGGTACTCCGAAAAAGAATCTTCTTTATTATGCATTAAAAAATTTAAATTCCGCGTTAAATATAGTTTGCGACTTTTACTTCTGAGCGGTTGAGCAAGTCTTGGATATCCTCAGTATCTATAGTTTCTCTTTCAATTAGCATTTGAGCCATTTCGTCAAGAACAGTTCTATTATCTGTTAAAACTTTTGTAGCTCTCTTATAGGCAACATCAACAAGTTCTGAAACTTCTATATCGATTGTTGCGGCTGTGTCTTCAGAGAAGTCTCTTGTAGAACTCATATCTCTTCCGAGAAACATTCCACCTTGAGATTGACCTAGAGCGACTGGACCTATTTTGTCACTCATACCGAATTTTGTGATCATTTGTCTTGCTACATTGGCAACTTGTTGTAAATCATTTGAAGCTCCGGTTGTTACTTCTTCTTCACCATAGACTATTTCTTCAGCAACTCTTCCACCAAGAGCTACAGCCATTTGATTTTGAAGGTAAGAACGAGAGTAAAGACCAGATTCCATTCTTTCTTCACTTGGAGTAAAGAAGGTTAGACCCCCAGCTTGACCTCTTGGAATGATTGAAACCTTTGCTACTGGATCATAATCAGGCATTAATGCTCCAACGAGTGCATGACCAGCTTCGTGATAAGCAACTAATTCTTTTTTCTTATCACTAATGACTCTATCTTTCTTTTCTGGGCCGGCCATAACTCTTTCAATGGCATCACCGACTTCATCGTTACTTACTTTATCTAAATCTTTTCTAGCTGCTAGTATTGCTGCTTCATTTAAAAGATTAGCTAGATCTGCACCAGTAAATCCTGGTGTTCTTCTGGCAACTTTATCTAAATCAACGTCTTTTGAAAGAGTTTTATCTTTTGCATGAACATTTAATATCTGCAACCTTCCAGCATAATCTGGTCGATCTACTGTTACCTGTCTATCGAATCTTCCAGGACGCATTAAAGCTGAATCTAAGACATCTGGTCTGTTGGTTGCAGCAACTATTATTATTCCTGAATTACCTTCAAAACCATCCATTTCGGTTAAGAGTTGATTTAATGTTTGTTCTCTTTCATCATTTCCTCCGCCCATACCAGCTCCTCTTTGTCTTCCAACTGCATCTATTTCGTCAATAAACACAATACAAGGAGCATTCTTTTTAGCTTGTTCAAAAAGATCTCTAACTCTACTAGCTCCAACCCCAACAAACATCTCTACAAATTCTGAACCAGATATTGAGAAAAAAGGTACCCCTGCTTCTCCAGCAACTGCTTTAGCTAACAATGTTTTTCCAGTACCAGGAGGACCAACAAGAAGGACTCCTTTTGGAATTTTTGCTCCGACTGCAGTGAATCTATCTGGGCTTTTAAGAAAATCTACAACTTCTGTGAGTTCTAATTTTGCACCTTCTACACCAGCAACATCGGAAAAGGTTACTTGTGTAGATGGTTCCATTTGAAGTCTAGCTTTGCTTTTGCCAAAACTCATGGCAGGGTTGCCACCCCCAGCATTACCACTTTGGGATCTTCTGAAAAGAAAAAATAGGCCTCCAATCAAAAGTACTGGGAAAATTAAGCTACTTACAGCCTGTTGCCATGGGTTGGCTAATTTTGTAGGAGTTACAGCTATATCTACATTATTCTCAGTAAGTATTTTTAATAAATCTTTGTCAGGGGCTAAATTGACCTCAGACCTGCTCCCATCATTTTCAACAACTTGAGCTGTGGCATTATCTGGAGATATTAGGACTCTACTAATTTCTTTATCTTGTACTGCCTCTATAAAATCACTATATCTCAAGGTCTTTGTAGAACTTTCAGTACTAGGTTTATCAAAAACTGAAGTACCAATGAAAATTACAGTAATAACAGCTAGAACATAAAGTCCTACGTTTCTCCAACGTTTGTTCACGATAAAAAATCTTTAATAAATCTATAATACTAATAATAAAACAATATTAAGAGCGTCTTAGAACATCTACTACACTTTTGAATGCAAACCATTCAGGAATTGGTTCGCCATTCCTCAATTTCTTTCTAAATTCAGTACCACTAAGTTTCATAATTTCATAATTAAATTCTTTAGCTTCTTCAGCTGTTATATATCCTTTTTCCTTCGTATAAACTAAATTTTTTGAAGGAACAGTTTGCATCATCAATTCATCTGCACACTTATTCGCAAAATTCTGGGCGTCATATGGACCATAAAAATCTTCACCAGTTGATGAAGACTTACAACCAGCCATATCTCTACCAATAATAAAGTGGGTGCAGCCATAATTTCTTCTTATTATCATATGTTGAAGGGCTTCTCTTGGCCCTGCCATATGCATTGAATAAGGTAAAAAAGCCCATTTTATTCTTTCATCAGATATTTCCTCTTCTAATTCTTTGTAGGTCAAATATCTAACTTTTCCAGGGATATCATCTTGTTGAGTTGGTCCACAAGTTGGATGAACTAAAACAACTGAGTTAGAGGAGACATTATCTGAAAGTAAGGCATTAGTAAATAATTCATAATGTGCTCTATGAATTGGATTTCTGCATTGAAATGCAACTACATCATGGTTTGATGGCAGTTTAGATCTAACTTCTTCTGGGGTTTTGCAGGGGAATTCTCTAATTGGTAGTCCGAAACCATAAACTCTTCCTCCTATATAAAATCTCCCTCTCTCGTTAAAAATCATCTTAACAGCAGGATGATCTAAAGAATTAGTACCATAACAAAGTTCAGCTTCTAAGGATTTGTCAGGCTCCCATTTAGAGCTAACTTCTAAAACTGCTATTTTTTGTTTTTTATAAGTAAGCAATATTGTTTCTCCAGCTTTTACTTTTTCATTATTTGAATCAAATACTATAGGCAAGCCAAAAAGCAACCCATTTGTATTTCTATTATTTTTAATTACCGAATTGTAGTTATTTTCATCCATAAATCCTTCCAATGGAGAAAAAGCTCCAACCATCAAAAGTTCTACATCGCATGCATTTCTCTCGCTACATTCAAACTCATAATTAGCTTTAGAGATAAGATCATTTTTAAGGTTTTTATCTTTGATAATTAAATTTTTTAGTTCCCCTCCATAAGGCGGTATTAGTCCATTAGTATCTGTTTTAGTTTTTTGTTGTAATTCCATTTTTAAAATTGATAAAGAAAAATTTTGAAAAAAAAAGAGGGGTTTAACCCCCTTTTTCTCTTGAGTAAGATTTATGCCTTTCTTCCGTAAAGCTCCCCAATTATTTTTACATCAAGTGGATCCTTTGAACCCATGTCTGTATCAGAAGGTTGGATTGCTTCAAAAGTACCAGCAAATTCATCTGTGTCAGAATCTACATTGTTGATTGAAAGAGTAATAACGCCAGTACCGTTTACATCAACTTTAATATTTTCTTTTGCAAGTTCTTCATCATCGCCTCCTAATGCAACTAAACCTTGAGCATATTCAACACCAGTATTTTTAGCTCTTGCCTTAGGATCTAGAAAATCACCAGTTCTGTAGTTAGGTGTAAATGTTGAACCACTAACTTCAGTGCCTGGCTCAATTGATGAAGGTAAATCAGCTGTAAGATCTTTTGCTGAGAATGCAAATGGTACCTCTAAACCACCAGGAGTTAATACAGTAATAAGTTGAAAATCAATACCACCTTTTTCAGTGAAAGTTCCTGAATCTATATCTCCATAAACTTCTGTCACTGTGGTGTTATTTCTAGGACTAATAATTTTTGTAGAAACAAATTCTGCAGCTTTTCGTTTTGTCCCTGGCACTTTTACATAAACTTCTGTTGGATGCATGCATATTCCTTTAAGGCTATCTCCATTCCCTAAAGATATTGATCCGACAAGAGATGAGTCTAATGTAGGGCAATCATTAGCTTTTCCTGTGTTAACAACATCTGTAAATTGTGCATTTCCTCTTTCAGAAAAAGCAAATGTTTTAACAGGTACGAAAGCAAAAGTTATACAAATTGAAATAACAAAAGCTAAGAAAGAACGAATTCTCATAATTAAAGTTGCAGTAAAGTTCTGTGACGATAGATTAAAGGTCATCTAATAAGATCAGTACGGATATTACAAGGGAAAGGACCATAAAAGATAGGACTATTAAATCCTCGAAACAACCCGTAGCTTTTTAGATTTTTAAAAAACTGGAATTATTTTAAGCTATCGCATTATTTTTAATGATTAAGATTACAAAAAAATACAAATTAAAAAATTTTTTTTTATTTTTTTAATGAAATAATTTGAGTTATTAATTTATTTGCTAAATCAATTTTTGATGTTTTGTTAATGTAGTGTTCCATATTATTAGTATCGAATAACCAACCCTCATTTTGTGCCAAAAAGCCAAATCCTTGGCCTTCAAGATCAATTGGATTTGCGAATAGATAATCACAACCCTTTTGGATAATCTTTTCTTTAATTGTCATTCGTGCTTCTTCGATAGATCCTGTAAAGGCACAAAAGCCTACAAAAACTTGGTTATCTTTTTTTGATTTACTAATTGTTTTTAAAATATCTGGGACTAGCTCAAAGTTTTGATTCAAATGAGCATTAATTTGATTTTTTGGAATTTTAGCTGAAGTATCAGAGGTTATTTTGAAATCAGATACTGCTGCATTCATGAAAAAATAATCGCAATTTGATATTTCATTATTAAGTGCCCTAATTAAATCAACACTAGTTTCAATTTCATATCTTTTTATTCCATCTGTAAGATTCTTATCGATTTTCAGAGGACCATGAACATACTTTACTTGTGCTCCCCTGAACCTTGCTACTTGAGAAAGAAGTAGGCCCATAGCTCCAGAACTTTTGTTAGTAATGTGTCTTGCCGCGTCAATTTTCTCTGAGGTACACCCTCCAGTTATTAAAATTTCTTTATTAAGTAAATCCTTGCGATATTCATTTTGTTTATGTGAAGCTATAAATTCAAGAGCTAATTGGATTAGATCATTAGGAGGTATCTTACCGATGCCAATAGCATCACATGCTAAGAGGCCTTCACTTGGTTGCAAAGACAAAACATTTTCGTAATTCTGTAAATTCTTATAATTTTTTTGGACAGCTTTATTTAGCCACATTTGTGTATTCATTGCTGGTGCAACAATAATTGGCTTTATATTTGCTATTAAGATGCTCGGGATCAATCCCTCTGCATTTCCAGTTACCCATTTTGCTAATGTTGTCGCTGTTAAAGGGGCGATGATTAAAATATCAGCCCAATTACCTAGTTCTATGTGAAGAGGTGTTGATTGACCATCAGACCATTGATCATTTTCTAAAATGCACGGGTTTCTACTTAATATAGAAAGAGAAAGCGGCTTTATTAATTTTTCTGCATTTTTTGATAAAACGCATCTTATTTCATAATTTTCTTTTGCTAATTGGCTAACTAATAATGGAATTCTTACAGCTGCAATACTTCCAGTTATTAATAAAAGAACCTTTATTTTGGAGTCCTTACTTTTAGTTTTCATCGAAAGGTTCCTGATCGAGGAGATGGGTATAATTAGTTGTTAATTCAGGCCTATTAATTGCAAGAGCTCTCAGTAAGTGCCAGTCTTTTAAACCATCAAATGGAGTATTATAATTGTCTTCCTCTAGCCTTTTAGCGAGCTCAAATGTCATTTCTTCATCAAAAGAATTTACTAGTTCCTCACTTATTTTATTTTCAGAAATGAATTTCATATTGAGTAAAGTCAATATACTCTAATAATAAAGCCTCAAGTAATTATTTAAAATTGATATAAGAATTAAGTACATATTTTCAAGGATATGATGATTTTCAATTTTCATAATCTTTTCAAATTGTTGTTAAGTCATTTATCTTCATTCTCAGTCATAAATATGCAAACTCTCATTTTCAAAAATATTCTTTCTTAAGATATTGGTGTAAAATTCATATCATGTCGCAAACCAAAAGAGAGCAAATCATTTGTCACATACGCTATTTAAGGCAAGAGCTCAGAGCAATGCATTTAGAAATAAAAGAAGACGATTTTTTCCCTGAGCCAGGCGAATTACGAGGGTTAATGGCTCAGTTGGAAGCATTACTTGAATTAATAGAAGGAAATACTAAAATTCAATCAAACTCAGAAGCGGCTTAGTTTGATCCAAAATGGTTGTTAAACCTCAAAAGACAAAATTTCAGCTAAAAATTGTGGAAAATATTCAGACAATAAGTATTTGGGCTAATAATCCATGGCGAAGATATTCAATATCATTGATTACACTTTTAATCGGATACTTTTTTGGAAGTTCTCTTGGTATGGTAAGTGCCGTTGTGGAACTCATGGATCCTGTAGCGGCTTTTTTATCAGTAGTTTTTATTGAGTTTTTAATAGTTTTGAGAAGAAATTTTAGATTTGAAAGGAAAAAGAAATTTTTAGTACTTTTATTAGATTCTTTAAGATTAGGATTATTTTATGGTTTCTTTACAGAAAGTCTTAAGTTGCTATAAATTTACTTGTTGTGTTTCTGTAATAGATAAAGCAAAGCCATTCTTATAGGGATACCATTTGCAACTTGATTATTAATTAAGCAATTAGGATATTGATCTACCACTTTGCTGCTAATTTCAATATCTCTGTTAATTGGACCGGGATGTAGAATTGGAATTTCTTTTTTATTTAAAGATAATTTCTCTGGGGTTAAGCCATAATCCAAACTATATGAATCAATGCTACTTAGTAAATTTTCCATCATTCTCTCTTTCTGGAGTCTTAAAACAATAATGGCATCTGCAATTTTTATTGATTCTTCCAATGATCTAGAAATTGTTATAGAACCTCTTGATTTAACAGGATCTTCTGTTTGATTTGGCGCGGGGGTTTTTAAAAAATTGATAAATTCATCAGGTATTAATGTCTTAGGACCACATAAGATTATATCGGCGCCGAATGCACTCAAAGCCCAAAGATTTGACCTGGCAACCCTTGAATGATTAACGTCGCCAATTATTAAAATTTTTTTGGAATTTAAAACCTCTGGATTCAGTGTTTTTTGGGAAAAGAATTTTATCAACGTATAGATGTCAAGCAATCCTTGGCTGGGGTGACTATGTAATCCATCTCCTGCATTAAGAACCGAAGTCTTGGCATTTATTGCATCAAGTTTTTTGGCGATCTCAAAGGTTATGTAACTTGATGAATGTCTGATTACTAATGTATCTGCCCCCATAGCAGAATAAGTTATGGCTGTATCAATTATTGTTTCGCCTTTTGTTAAAGAGCTGGAGGATGGCGCAAACGTTTGGACATCAGCAGAAAGTCTTTTTGCTGCAAGCTCAAAACTATTTTTTGTTCTTGTACTAGCTTCAAAAAATAAAGACGTTACCAAAGTCCCTTGTAAGGCCGGTATCTTTTTTGTTCCTGCATTCTTTAGTGCATCAAATCTATTAGCTAATTCAAATACTGACTCATAATCTTTAATTGAAAAATTAGCGAGTGTGTGGATATGTTTATGAGGCCAAATTTGCATTACGCTTAAAAAGATAAATGATTATTGAAATTTAGGTGTTCTGTCACCTTTTAATCTTTTACTTACACTCCTACTATTTTTGAGATACCAACGCCATTTTATATTTTTTGCCTTTGATATGCCAATTCTCGTAGTTTGAATAAGATCTTTTTCTTCCAGAGTGGAGTCTCGTGGAGAAATCCATAAAGATTTGTTATTAAGAACTTCAAGTGAGTTAAATGAAATGTCTATATTGAATGTTTTTGTTACTAGGCCAGGACCAGAAGCTAATCTTTCATTCTTATTAGAGATAAAAACTGCTCTTATCAAAACACCACTCGCAAAATTTTCTTTATCAGTAACTATGTTTAAACAATGATGAATGCCATAAGATTTGTAAATATAAAATGTGCCAGGTTTGCCAAATAATGATTTGTTTGATTCAGTCATTTTGCGATAGCCATGACAAGCCTCTTCTTCCTGTGAATAAGCTTCAGTTTCAACAATGACCCCTTTAATTTGATCTATCTCATTATTTTTTTTTGTGAGGTAACAGCCTATTAAATCAGGAGCAACAAGTTTAGAGTGCCGATAAAAAAAATTTTTTGGGAAGAATTTTTCTTTTATTTTTCAATATCTATCTAATAACATATTTAGCTGAGAAAAATAATTAAGGCTATTAATTGATATTGATTTTCAAAAAGATGTGATTATTTTTTTAAATTATTTGAAATTCAAAGGATATGTAAATAAGTTGCTCTTTATAAACTATTATTTAATAAGAAAGGTATTAAATGTATGACAAAAATAACTAAAGAGGAAGTAAAAAAAGTTGCTCATTTAGCGAGATTAGAACTGAACGAGAATGAAATTAATAATCATGCACAACAATTAGAAAAGATATTGGATTATATCAAACAACTTGAAAAAATTGATACAGATGATGTCCCCTGTACAACTAGAGCTATAGAGGTTGTAAATGTATTTAGAAAAGACGAAAAGAAAAATTCGGATTGCAATGAAGAACTTTTAGAATTGGGTCCATCGAGAGAAGATAAATATTTTAAAGTACCAAAAATTATTAATGAATGAGTAAGTTAGTTGCTTCCAATAAATGTTTTGTTGACTAGCTTTAATAAAAATTTTTTTATCTTAAAGCCTGGATATAAATTTATGATTTTTCTTATTTTCCCTCTCTTTTTGCTATGACTCCTTACACCTATTAATAAATCATAAATAAAGTTAAAAATGTCTTCTTTACTTTCAAAAATCCCAACCCTTTGAGGGGAGCCTTTTTTATCCAATAAAGGCTTAGTTTTTTCATAAGCTATTTTGTATTCAAACCAAGGAATCGAAGGCCAAAGATGATGAATGAGATGGTAATTTTGTCCCATTATTAATAAATTCATAAATTTGCTTGGATAAACTCGAGAATTTATCCATTTATTTCTTGATCGAAATGGTCTATGGGGTAAATAATCAAAAAATATTCCTAAAGTAACCCCTACCATTAATGCTGGGCCGAACCATAAATTATAGATTAAGTTCATAAAGTCAAATTTCAAACCTGCCAAGATAATTGTTATGAATATGGATCTTTCAATTCCCCATTGTAGTAATTCATATCTTCGCCAGAGTTTTCTTTGAAAGAAAAACACCTCATGATAAAAAAATCTTGGAGCAATTAGCCAAATTGGACCAAAAGTACTGACAATATGGTCTGGATCATTTTTGGGGTGATTTACATGAATATGATGTTGTAAATGAACTCTCGTAAAAACTGGGAAGCTAAACCCTAATAGAATTGCTGAGCCATGGCCCATTGCTTGATTTATCCAAGGAACTGGATGAGCAGCTTTATGACATGCATCATGAATAACAGTACCTTCAATATGTAAAGCTAAGAACGCAGTTGCTACAAGTAAAGGTAAAGGCCAAACACCCCTATACCATTGCCATATGCTAATAAAAGCAAGAAAATAACCCCCAAAAAATAAACCTAATGTTGGATTCCAAAAACTTGGCGGATCTACGTAATTTTTAATCTCTTTTTGCCAATTAAATGTTTTTGATGGATTAGTATTTTTCGTTGTATTTTTACTGGTTAAGTTTGAAATTGTTTCTTTTATTCTTTAAATAATATAACTAATATTTTAAGAGGATTGCATGCACAAATATAAAAAATTTCATTTAGGAGATTTTTAATTTAATTTTAATGTGTCAGATTAATCATCTTAAGAAAAAAAATTTTAAAAATAAACCTCTTTCAATTATTATTTTATTTGAGCGGTCGTGGCGGAATTGGTAGACGCGCGAGTTTTAGGTACTCGTATCTTCGGGTGTGGGAGTTCAAGTCTCCCCGACCGCACTTAAGGAAATTCTGATAGATAGTTTGCTTATCTATATCAACTCTTATACTTTAATTAAGTAGTTAATTGAATGAATAGTTTGGTATTTTATTTGGGAACTTTTTATATTTTAGTTGGGACCATTTATCTAACTGTACCGTTAATTTATCTTCAGCTCGGTAAACCAAAAGACTTAATAAGAGCTTTTTTAAATTTACTAATAGGATTGATATTAATAATTAAAAATAAAACATTAGATGAATCATTTTTTGTAATTTTCCTTTTTTTAACAGTACTAGTTATTTTTTATCTAGTAGAACTTTTTTTATCTAGATGGTACCAATTGACAGATAACGAAAAGAAAAAATTAACCACGTTTTTGGAGTTTAAAAATAACTTTTCGAAAATATTAGAATCTATTAGCCTGGTATTTGGTGATTTCAGGAAACCTTCAAATTTTTTTAATTTTAATACCAACAATAAAAATACAATCCAAAAAAAGTGGGTAAGAAATGATAAAAATGATAATATAAAAGTCTGAAATAAAAATTGGTTATTTGAAACATCCCAAAAAAACTACAGGTCAATTAAGAAAGAATATAATGAATTAGATTTATTTAAATAATTCTTTTGATCACCAATATTTCTTATATCGTCGAATGAAATCTCAAAATAGCAAAGAACAAAAATCAGACTTTTCTTATAAAGAAACTTTAAATTTATTAAAAACAGACTTCTCAATGCGCGCTAATTCAGTTGTAAGAGAACCTGAGATACAGAATTTTTGGGCTAATAATGATATTGATTTCCAATTAGGTTCAAACAATTCAGGCGAAATATTTACATTACATGATGGCCCTCCTTATGCAAATGGAGCTCTTCATATGGGTCATGCACTTAATAAAGTTTTAAAAGACATAATTAATAAGTACAAAACCTTAAGAGGATTTAGGGTTCATTTCGTACCTGGATGGGACTGTCATGGATTACCTATTGAATTAAAAGTTCTTCAGAATTTAAAATCTGATGAAAGAAAGAATCTTGACACTCTAAATTTAAGAAAAAAAGCAACAGATTATGCCCATATCCAAATTAATAATCAAAAAGAGGGTTTCAAAAGGTGGGGCATATGGGGAAATTGGGATAACCCTTACTTAACTCTTAAGAAAAGTTATGAATCTGCTCAGATTGGAGTATTTGGGAAAATGTTTTTAAATGGATACATATATCGAGGTCTTAAACCTGTGCATTGGAGCCCAAGTTCGAGGACTGCACTTGCAGAAGCAGAATTAGAATATCCCGATGAACATTATTCAAAAAGTATTTATGTTTCATTAAAAATCACAAAAATACCTGAGGAAATTCTTTTAAATTTCAACCAAGAAAATCTTAATATCAAAAAAGATTTTTTTCAAAATAATTCTTTCATAACTATTTGGACCACCACTCCTTGGACCATACCTGCAAATGAAGCAGTTGCAGTAAATCCAAAAATAAATTACGTTTTTGCTATTGATGAAGAGAAACGAATTTACCTTTTTGCAAAGGATTTATCTTCTGAAATAAGTAAGAAATTTAATAAAGATTTCAAGGTGCTTTTAGAGGTTAGAGGTTCTGAATTGGAAAATATTGAATATCAACATCCTACTAAGGATAAAAATTGCAGAATCTTGATGGGGGGGGATTACATTACGACTGAATCAGGGACTGGAATTGTTCATACTGCTCCTGGTCATGGAATAGATGATTTTAATGTAGGTCAAAAATACGAATTACCAATAACATGTGTTGTTGATGAAAAAGGGAACTTAAATGAATATTCTGGTCAATTCAAAGGATCAAATGTCCTGAAAGATGCAAATGATTTAATTATTGAATATTTAAAAGGAAATAATTTGCTGCTACTACAAGAAAACTATAAGCATAGATATCCGTATGATTGGAGAACCAAAAAACCAACTATTTTTAGGGCAACAGAACAATGGTTTGCATCTGTAAATGGCTTTAGATCATCTGCATTAAAGGCAATCGAAGATGTTGTATGGATGCCAGAGACTGGAAAGAAAAGAATTTATTCTATGGTTGTTGGTAGAGGAGATTGGTGTATTTCTAGACAAAGGTCATGGGGAGTCCCTATTCCAGTTTTTTATAAAAAAAATGGTAATGACATTCTCCTTAACAAAGAGATAATTAATCATATTCAAGAACTTTTTGGTGAACATGGAGCAGATATTTGGTGGGATTGGGATGTTAAAAATCTTTTGCCAGAGAATTATGCAAAAGAATCAGATCTATGGAAAAAAGGAACAGATACAATGGATGTTTGGTTCGATTCTGGATCTAGCTGGGCGGCAGTATGTGAACTAAGAAGTGAATTAAAGTATCCAGCCGATCTTTATTTAGAGGGCTCAGATCAACATCGAGGATGGTTTCAGTCTTCTTTGCTAACATCTGTTGCAGTCAATAATAAACCTCCATATAAGAAAGTTTTAACTCATGGTTTTGCACTTGATGAAAACGGAAGAAAAATGAGTAAATCTTTAGGAAACGTTGTTGATCCAAATATAATTATTAATGGAGGAAATAATAAAAAAACTGACCCTGCTTATGGTGCGGATGTTTTAAGGTTATGGGTAAGCTCTGTAGATTATTCTGTTGATGTTCCAATTGGCTCAAATATACTCAAGCAACTTTCAGATGTATACAGAAAAGTTCGTAATACTGCAAGATATCTTCTAGGAAATATTCATGATTATGATCCTAAAATCGACAGTTTTGAAATTGATCAATTACCTCTCTTGGATCAATGGATGTTAGGCAGATTAGTTGAGGTTACAGATCAAATATCAAAAGCTTATGAAAATTATGAATTTTCAAAATTTTTCCAAATTTTGCAAAGTTTTTGCGTTGTAGATCTATCAAATTTTTATTTGGATATTGCGAAGGATAGGTTATATGTAAGTTCTAAATCAGAATTTAGGAGAAGATCTTGTCAGTTCGTCATGTCAAAAGTTGTTGAAAATTTAGCCGTACTTATTTCTCCAGTGCTTTGTCATATGGCTGAAGATATTTGGCAAAATATTCCATATCTAACTAAAGAAAAATCAGTCTTTCAAAGAGGATGGCCAATATTTTCGCAGTCCTGGAAAAATCAAATACTTAATGAGCACATTGCAAATTTAAGAAATTTGAGGGTTGAAATTAACAAGGCTATAGAAGGATGTAGGAACAAACAAATAATTGGAGCAGCTTTGGAAACTGAAGTTAGTTATTTACCTGAAGATAAAGCTCTAAAAGATTCACTTACTTGGCTAAAAGAATTTGGCAATCAAGATGTAGATTTGTTTAGAGATTGGCTTATAGTATCAAATTTCCAAGTGGTATCCGAATTGGCTGAGAATTCCCTGATTATTGATAACAATGCTCTTGGTAAAATTCAAATAAATAAAGCTCAAGGTCAAAAATGTGATAGATGTTGGCATTATCAAAAAGAAACTTTTAATGGAGTCCAAAATACAAAATTATGCAAAAGATGTTCAAATATTATTAATTTTGAATTTATTTAAATCCAATTTTGTTGATTCAAAAAGAAAACTGAGTTTTGATTTTCTCTGATAAAATTTTCTTCGGTTTCTGTTAACGGTGCTTTATAAAGTTTAAAGTTTGTAATTATATGAGAAAGTGTTATTACTTTTTTTTCTGAATCTATTTCAATTGGATGAGTTGTTGAGCTGCTGAATCCTCTAAAAACAATTATTTCTAATTGTTCTTTTTGATTTTCTTTTAGAATAAATCCCTCTAGTTTAAGTATCCTATCAGGCATCTCGGAACTTATTTTTTCAAGACTATTTATTAAATCAATTTTTGCCATTTTCTGAGAAGCAAGAGTTTCTTCCATTTTTAGGTAATTTGATTATTGACCATTGAATAATGCCTAAAATATAGATTAATAATGCGAATAATCCTAAGAATTTTGATATCGGCTGGGTAAAGTTAGCTCCAAAGAAAAAATTAAATAAATTTTTGATAATTATGTATAAATTTGAAGAAGGCTGAAGCCATATTGCACAAGTTTCTGAATTAATAAAAGAAAAGCAGGTTAAGTTTTTTAAACTCTGAATAAAGAAATTGAGAGATATAAAAGTTATCGTCCATCTCCATATTTTTGTCGTTGTTGTAAGGGAGTAAGAAAAATCATATTCTCTTAATTCATCATTAATATCGTTCCAAAACCAAACTGAAGCTGTTATTAATAATGTTGAAATATTTGTTATCACGAGAGCATAATTATATTTTCCTATTAAAAGTAGAAGGCTTATAAAAAATAAAAGGGAGACTTTCCAATAAATTGATAGAAGTTTAGTAACTGCTTTATTTCTTTTTTTAAATGACCAGAAAGATAGAGTAACAGGAATACCAATAAGAAAAATTATTGAAAGATGAAAGGATACCCAAATAGAAAGTTGATTAAAAACGTTCAAAACTTTTTCTTTTTAAACACATAATAATTAAACATCAAACTGTTACTTTTGAACTTACTATTGTCATAGTTATGAATATTATGCATCCTTATATTATTGCCTAGGAATATATTGATAATTGTATGAGACAGCATGTTAATCCTCTTAGTAGTAATTTTAATCAAATTGAAAGAATACCTTCTTTGAGTGAAATGTTTGGTGATTCTAAATTGAACCTTCATTTGGATATAGGTTGTGCTGCTGGTGAGTTTCTATTTGATTTAGCTTTAGTTAATACCAGTTGGAATTATTTAGGCATTGAAATCCGTGAGAAATTAGTCAAAAATGCTAAATTAAAAGTTATTGAAAGAGAAATCAAAAATCTATATTTTATATTTGGCAATGCTAATAATATTTTGAATGATGTCCAAAATAAATTTATTATCAAAAATTTAAAAAGTATATCTTTTAATTTCCCTGATCCTTGGTTTAAAAAGAGGCATTATAAAAGGCGTGTAATTCAGCCAGGATTTATTAATATACTCTCAAATTCATTGCAAAAAGGCACCCTAATTTTTATAAAAACAGATGTAAAGGATTTATTCGATTATATGGATTGCACCATATCAAGTAATTTTAATTTTAAAACAATAGATAAAAAAGATTTTAATTTTTCCGAAAGTTTTAATCCAAATAAAGTAAAAACTAATCGGGAAAAATATGTGATTGTTAACCAACTTGATATTTATGAAAGGATTTATATAAAAATTTAATGCGTTAATAATTTATTAATTTATCAATTTCTAAAAAGAGTTTGTTGGTTATTTCTCTTGATAAAGAATGAACTTTCTTATGATTTTCGGCCTCAACTAGGACTCTCATTACGGGTTCTGTGCCGCTAGGCCTAATATAAACTCTACAATTATCCGCATATATTTTCTGAAAAAAGGCTATAGTTTGATCAATTAGGATTTTAGTTTCTGGATTTAATTTATTCATATTAAAGTCTAGATTGATATTGGTTAGTTTTTGAGGATAAGGTTCGAAACTACTTTTAAGCCAATCTTTTAAATTAATATTTTTCTTTTTACAAAATTTAGAAATTTGAAGTGCAGTCAATATCCCATCTCCAGAAAAATTATTAATTTTTGAAAGTATATGACCTGACTGCTCACCTCCTAAAACTGCTCCTTTTTCCTTAATTGCGTCATGCACATGTTTATCTCCTACATCAGTTCTATATAAAATTCCCCCAATTTTCTTCCAGGCATTTTCAAAACCTAAGTTTGCCATTTGAGTTGAAATTAATAAATTATTTGTGAGAATTTTTTGTTCCATAAGTTCTCTACCCCAAAGAAAAAGAATGTGATCTCCATCTAAAATATTGCCTTTTGAATCTATTCCAATTACTCTATCGGCATCTCCATCGAAGCTAAAACCCATATCTGCAGGACTCTCTCTCAAAGCTTGTTTTAATGGTTCTAGGTTAGTAGAACCGCAATTCATATTAATTTTCAACCCATTTTTTGAGTTATTGATAACTCTTACATCAGCACCAAGAGACTGAAAGATTTTTTTTGCGCAGGTTGCCGCTGATCCATAGCAGGTGTCTAATATTATTTTCAACCCGCTTAGAGTTTCTCCACCCATTGTTTGGATTAGGCTTTTGATATAAATATCAATAAGATCTTTATTCGTATTTTGGGGGATAACTTTTTTAGGAACTGAGATATTGTTATTTGACTCTTCAATTAATTTTTGAATTTTATTTTCAATATTTTTGGTAATTTTTTGACCATTATGATCAAAAATTTTTATGCCATTATATTCTGGCGGATTATGACTTGCAGATATCATGATCCCACTACTTAGGTTCTCTTTTTGGATTAAAAAAGGTATAGCTGCGGTAGGGCAGATTCCAAGATTTATAAATTTTTTACCACTATCTTTTATACCTTGAGTTATTGCCTGAAGAAGAATATTTCCACTAATTCTTGTATCCCTTCCAATTATTATTGGACCTTTCATCTCTAAGCTCGAACCTAGAGCATAGCCTACTTTATAGGCTAGTGAATAGGTTATCTCTTCATTAAATCTTCCTCTTATTCCATCAGTTCCAAAGATAGATTGCATAATTAGATTTTAGGAATCAAATAAATTTTGATAATTGTTGAATTATTATTTTATCAGTTGATTAAAAGCTTATAGATTTCAATTCTCTTTATTTGGTGAACTTATTTAAGATGTTTTTAGCTAGTAATTCCTTAATAATGCAATCTGAGAGTCGAGAGCAAACTTCAAAGACAAATTTCAAAACAATACTTATTTTGATTATATCAATTGTTATCATTTCCCTGTTTTTGTTTAGAAATTTCTTTTTTAAATCAACTTATCTTCTAAAGAGTTTTGGAGAATTATCTGTTGATCCTGAAATAGCTTTTACAAATAATAAGCCTACATTTTTGGAATTTTATGCTGAGTGGTGTGAAGTTTGCAAAGAAATGGCTCCACAAGTTTCTGCTTTTAAAGATGAATATGAAAAAGATATTAATTTTGTTTTTTTAAATGTTGATAATCAAAAATGGGGTAATTACATCCAGAAGTTTGATGTCAATGGGATTCCTCAAGTTAATCTTTTTGATAAAAAGGGTAACCTAATATCTACTTTTATTGGTAAGCAAGATGAAATAAAAATGAGAAAATCTATTAATAAGTTAGAAAAAGAAGATAAACCTTATGAAGAAATTATTAATGCTGAATTTTCAACAATTAAAGAAAATAAAAATAATGAGGTTAGTCCTCGCAGTCATGGATAATTTTTACCATCCTAAAGATTTTGATACAATAGGAAAACTTTTTTTAAAAATAGACTTGCAATTTTGGGCGATAGACTTGTGTTCTTTTTGGGTGCCGTGAGCTGATCTTAAATGAATGTAATGGATCCACGATCTGCATGATCCAGACATATAGATTTTTGTTGGAGTTGCTAAAGGTAGAACAAATCTCGCACATTCTTTGGCTACGCCTTCTGCAAGTAAATCTTCATATAATTCTGAAGCAGCCTGAAAATGTAAACCAATTTTTTCATTGAATCTTTCTTTTAACTCATCAGAGAGATCAGGAATTGAATTTTGCCTGTTTTTAAAATCTTGACGCCTTAACTCTGGTAAGGGAATATTACCCAATTGAGAACTATCTGCATATCTCTGTGAAAATTCCTGGAAAGTAAATGATCTATGTCTTAAAATTTGTGCAGCAATTCCTCTATTAGTTTCTATTTGCAAGGTCATAAATGACTGTTCAAAAACACTCCAATGTTCATTTTTAATGCAATAACTCAATAATTTCGAATATTCTTCATTTTCCTGATTTTTTGGATTACTAACTCTTGCAATGTAAGCCATTGTTTTTTCTGCATCAGGAGTGAGCGAAATTAGTTCAACTTTACTCATTTTAGATCTTTGCGAGAGTTACTTTTTCTGGTTGGTTTTGATATTTACCTCTTCTATCTTCATAGGTTGTGGAGCACGGATCGCCCTCAAAAAAGAGAAGTTGGCAAATACCCTCTTCAGCATATATTCTGCAATCTGCACCTGAACTATTACTAAACTCTAAAGTCAGATGACCTTCCCAACCTGCCTCTGCGGGAGTCGTATTAACAATAATCCCAAGTCGTGCGTAAGTACTTTTGCCTATACATATTACAGTTATATTTTCTGGCACTTTCATCTTTTCTAAAGCAACTCCTAAACCATAGGAGTGAGCAGGAAGAATAAAAAAGTCTCCATCATTATCATGGTGAAGAAGAGTTTTCTCTAGATTATTAGGATTAAACTTTTTGGGGTTCATTACAGTCCCAGGGATATGTCTGAAAATTAGAAATTCTTTTGATGAAAGTCTTAAATCATAGCCATAAGAGGAACATCCGTAACTCAAAACTGGCTTTTGTTTATTATCAGGCTCAAGATGTCTCACTAAATTTGATTGAAAGGGTTTTATCATACCTTCCGAAGCTTTTTGATTTATCCAGAGATCATTTTTTAACATTGTTTTATGAGCGAAGTTCGGTAATTTGGTTGGCCATTAATAATAAATCTTTAGGTATATCTGTACCAGTAAGGATTACATCTCCTGATATAAATCGGTTTTCAAGTGTTGAAATCAAATCATCTTTATCAATAATTTTCATGTCAATAGCTAAAAAAATTTCATCAAGTATTATTTGGTCATTCTCTCCAGACTGTAGTTCTTTTTTACAAAAATTCCATAATTCAATAGTAGATTCATGAATAGATTTTTTTAAATTTTTATTATTTTCAATTGCTTCAGAATTATATTGATCAAAGGTATGTGATGATCTTACCCAGGTTAAATTACCGCATAGTTTTACTGCATTATCAACTCCTTGCTTAACACCTCCTTTCATAAATTGTATTAGTAAAACTTTCCTGCCAAGAGCAGCATTTCTCAGAGAGTCTCTAATTATAGATGTGTAGCTACCTCTATATGAAGATTGATAGATTTGAATTTGCCCGTTTTGTGAAAATTTTTTTACGTTAATTTTGTTAGGATTATTTGTTTTTATAACATCAAGATTACCTTTGGAATAAATATGGGATGAACTAATTACCATTATTTAGATTCTTTCTACATGCAGTATAATTAGAATCTAGTGACACTGCATGTAGTGTAATTTTACTTAAAAAAGGTTAAGCAATTTGAAACTGAATGAAAAAAGCTTGTTGATATTCTGATAAGAATTGAAAATTGTTACAGTTGATACAAGATATTTCAAGGTGTCTCCTTAAATTTTTTAATAGTCAAGATATTTATGATACCTGCTTCACGAGGATTCAACCGCTTTAGTTCGCCACATTCCGGACAAAGTAAAGTCAACTCTGTTGGAGAGCGTTTTCCAATCAATAGAACTTTAATGGAAGTTATTAAAGGGCTAGATGGTGCAAGCACAGAAATGGTTGAGAGGTCTAAAACAATATTCTTTCCTGGAGACCCTGCGGAAAGGGTCTATCTTATAAGAAGAGGAGCAGTAAGACTATCAAGAGTTTATGAGTCAGGTGAAGAAATAACTGTTGCTCTTTTAAGAGAAAATAGTCTCTTTGGTGTTTTATCTCTTTTAACGGGCCATAGATCAGATAGATTTTACCATGCTATAGCATTCACAAGAGTTGAAATGATAACAGCACCTGCAAATTCTGTTTTAAGAGCTATAGAGGAAGATGCATCAGTAGGACTGTTACTTTTACAGGGTCTTTCAAGTAGGATTCTGCAAACTGAAACAATGATAGAAACCCTTACACATAGAGATATGTCTTCTCGTTTAGTAAGTTTTTTAATGGTCCTTTGTAGAGACTTTGGAGTGGCAAGTGAAAAAGGTATTACGATAGATTTAAGGCTTTCACATCAGGCAATTGCTGAAGCTATTGGTTCTACAAGAGTAACCATTACAAGATTATTGGGAGATTTAAAGGATTCAGGTCTCCTTAATATTGAAAGAAAAAAGATCACAGTGTTCGATCCAATTGCTCTTGCAAAAAGATTTAATTGATTCATCATAAATTATGATGTACTGAGTATATGCAAAAGTGTGGCTTCGATTTTAATTGTTTTTTTAATATTACTAGGGGGATTAATTGCACCATTTGGGGATATTCTTGGAACAAAGATTGGTAAAGCAAGATTTAGTATCTTAAAATTAAGGCCTAAAAAAACAGCAACTATAATAACAATTATTACTGGTGGGTTTATTAGTTCTATATCAATAGGGTTATTGATTTTAGTAAGTGAAGAATTTAGACAAAGACTTTTTGTTGATATTCCTTTTTTGCAAAAAACTTTAGATGAAAGTAAAAAGGCTTTAATCCCTTTACAGGCAGAACAAAAGGAACTTGAAGGTAAAATTATTCAAAAAGAAAAACAGTTAAATCAACTAAAAAATAATATTAAAGAATTTAGGAGAGGAAATATTGTTATTAAAAGAGGACAAACTTTATTTATAGCTGAAATCAGTTCTAGTTCAAATATAAAACTAGACTTTGCAAAAATCTACAATGAAGCTGATAAATTTGTAAGAAAAATTGTTATTCCAAATA
>CACAYX010000008.1 GCA_902536775.1 uncultured Prochlorococcus sp. | reverse complement strand
TTTCTCCAAAACATTTCTTAAAACTATATGAGCCAAAGTAAAACTTTTACCAGTTCCTGCACTTGCTTCTACTAATTTAAACTTATTATCTAATTTAATTTGATTAATATCCATTTCTTTATTAAATTAAACTTTGACCTCATTTTTATAAAGTAAGTAATTCTTAAATTTATTCATTAAATATTTCTCTTCCAAGGCAATCTTAAATTTAATTATTAAAGCTAAACTTATTGTCAAAAATAAATAATAAATAGATAATTTTATTATAAAAACTCCAATGGAAAATAATATTAAAGAATAGTACATAGGATGACGCGTAAATCGATAAATACCTGTAGTAACTAGATTGCTATTATTTATAGGTCTTGGGAAAGGAGATAAATTTCTACCTAAGTCTTTAATTGAAACTATCATTATTATGAAAGCGATTATGATAATTAAAATACCCAGGGAATAAGAAAAAGGACTTGATTGAATAAATTCCCATTGAAAAAAATGAAGACTAATAATAAAGAACTGTAAAAAAACAAGCATTAGATCATAAGCAGCTTTAAATAAATTTTTAGACTCAAATTTTGACATTTTTTATTTCTTTAATGCTTTAATTAGAGGACCATATAATCTGTATGATAATTGATCAAAATTATTATTTCCAAGAAAGAAATCTGGTTCTTCTTCATTACCAAAACACATTTTCATTTCGATATTATCTCTTTCTCCTTTAGAAAAATTTTTATTACCAATCCATTTATCTGCAAAAGCTTTTTTTTCATTTTTTAATTTTATTTTTGCTTCTACATATTTATAAGTACTTTCTGGAGGAAGAGGCAAACATTTTTCAGAATAATTTTTAAAAATATTTATGTAATCCTCCAAAATTAGATTTGATTCAGTTACTCCGGGTGATTGAATAATTTGCGATTTATAATTATTTTCTGTTCTAAAAATTACTTTAGTCCTTTTTATATTCTTCTTTAAAGAAGAAATAAAGAGCAATTTTATCCAAGCTTCAGTCAAACGACTTAAACTTAAATTCGCATTAATTAATTCAATTACGGTGTCATCAGCAATTAAATATTCTTCTTTATTTGCATTTGATTTAATATAAATTCTATTAATCTTATTATGCATACTCAAACTTGCACATAGACTGCTTAATAAGTCTTTGATTTCTTTTTCTTTTGTAAAAATACTATTTTTGGGCATGATAATACCATTTTCAACCAATTGATCATTAATATTTAATTCATTTAAATCATCAATAATATTATGATTATCAATCTCTACTTGCTGGATTATTTTTGTAATTATTTGTGACTTTTGCAGATTGCTTACATACTCCTCGTCTGGATGATGAATAAATATTTCCTTGGGAGAAATATTTTTTTTATTAAGCCAATATTTTTGTGGAGTCTTGAACCAATAAATCAATTCTGATAATTTGTAATTTTTAATATCAGATTTTTTTTCATTCCAATTTAAATCTTCTATTAAAGAATAATTACTTTTAATAATCTTAGATTTATCAAGATCAATTATTTCATTTTTATTTAAATCAGAATCTTTAATTATTAGTTCTCTTTGCCACGGGTTTAAGAAACTATCAAAAAAAGAAATTAACTCTTTTATAGGAAAAGAAATATCTAATTTTTTATTGTCTTTATCATTTTTTACCCAAGTAACTATAAATTTATCTCTGCAGGCAATTAACAACTCAAGAAATGAATATTTCTCTCTTTCAAAAACTGATGGATCGCCTAGATGATATTTATTATTTAATAAATTAATGTTTTCACTCTTTGGTAATTTTGGATAATTAACACTATTCATGTCTATAAGGAAGATAACCTTATGTGGAATATGCCTTGAATTCTCAATATCACTTACTAGGATCTTGTTTACTCGTGATTTGCTTTGATATTTAACTTTATTTATGCAAGAAATTAATATTTCTCTAAAAACTTTTAACAAGATAGGATCATCAGGAATTAAAGGTATTGAGTGATTATCAAGAATTCTATTTATTTCACTTATTTCTAAATTGAAATTTGTATTAGAATTAGCAATACTTTTTAGTATAAACTTTATCTTTTCAACCCAATTTGAGTAAGAAAAGGATCCCCTTATCAAATTAATATATTTTTTTAAATGAATTAATATTTCAACCCATTTATTCAAATCTAAACTAATATTTTTATAGCTAAATGGTTTTAAATTAAAAGTACTTAAATTTACTTCTTTGTCATAAATTAAGCCTAAAGTAATTCTATTTATACACCAATCTAGAGTATTTTTCTCTTCACCTAATCTTTCTTTATCATCTAATCCCCAATGAAAACCCGCTTGGGTAAGTAAGAAAATAATTTCATCCTTCTCAGTAATATTAAAATCAAAAATGTTCTGAGTTACTTTTTTCGAAAGAATATAATCTATTTTTTCAAGTGTAATTTTTTCACTTGCTATTTCAGTGAGGTCAATTAGAAATTCATAAATGCCTGAAGAGTCATTATTATCCTCATCAATAAAAAAATAAGGTATCTTTTCACCATTAATTAACTCATTATTAAAGATGTACCTTAGATAAGGTTTAATTAAATTAGTTTGTGGAGATAAAACAGCAATATCACTATATTTAATATTCTCGCAAGAATTTATTATTTCTATAATTTTATTTCTTAAATATTCAAATTGACTATTCTGATTAAAATGCTCACAAAGTAATATTGAATCATCCGTTTTACTTACTATAAAATCAACGCTATTATTATCAATTAATCTTTTTTGTATTTGATTAAGAAGAGGAATATCTTTCTTATTATGAAAATTAGTTGTTGGATCGAGATAAATAAGATTATTTTTTAAATTTATACCTTCTGAATAAATATTTTCATCGACTAATTTCTGAAAGTTTGCTCCAAATTTACCAAATATTTTCTCTATATTTGTATTATTTAAATTCAACTTACTTTCATTATCATCAAATTCCAAATCACCTTCAAGACAATTTATTCTATTCCATAAATTTTCTCCAGGAGATAATAAATACAAATTTACCTTAATAAATTTTGAAAGTTCTGAATAAAAATTAATATGTAGCTTAGATAAGTTATTATCTGAAAAAATATAAATTTGATTTGGTACTTGAAATTGAACTTTTTTAGTTTTTCTTAAATTCTTTATTACTTCAATCATGTATAAACATGATGGCTTTTCAGATATCTTTTCCTCTAATAATTTATATAAAATAGGTTGCCAAAATTGATCTGAGTTTAAATTCTTAAATAGATTAGATGAATTAATTTCATATCTATTCCATTCAGCAATCAATTCAGGTCTAAAAATCAGATAATCAATAAAATTGTTCGTGATCTTTTTTGTCAGATTATATATGTCTCCATCAATTGTCTTTTTATTATCCAAATATTTATTAATCCAATTTCTAAGCGGAAATGATTCTTTAAAGCTATTTAATTCTTCCAAGGAATCAATAATGCCCCATTTAATTGACTCAAAATTCCATAAACCCATATCAATTCCGGGGAAAAAATTTGTCAATAAAGATTCTGTATACGTTGATATTGTCTTTAATTCATAAAGAGCACTTATTTTGTTTTTTATAGTTATTTGTTCACGTAACCAATTCCCCAAAAAATAATTGGGGACTACTATTTCTAATTTCTCATTTATAGGCGGAGGACATATTTTTAATTCCTCTGCTAACAGCTCACTAATTACTTCAATTTTATTTGACTTGTAAAGATTGAGCAATTTACTAGATGGTTATATTACTCAACTTTAAATGGATCAATTATTTCTGCATTAGGACATTCGAATTCCCCCACAGCAACAAACTCTAAACGAAGCTTTAAGAAAGTTATAAATTTTTTATCAGTCGATAAAACAACTGCCGGGGTAGATGGAATTTTTGCTTTTAGATCAGCAAATTGGGTGGTTTGTAAAAATGATGGATTTTTTAAGAGCCAAAAATCTATTTTTTTATTATTTTCTTTATAGTTCCTCATCCTCTCTTTCAAAATTTCATCAAGTGGTTCTTCAACTGTTAAAAACTTTTCACTTGCCGCAACGAAAAAGTATGTTGTCATTTTGAAATTTAATTTGATGTGATAAGGGACTTCATTTCACGTACAGACTTTTCTAATCCTATCGCTAAAGCCCTTGCAACAATACTATGACCTATGTTCAACTCGTTCATATTGTTAATTGATGCAATTTTTTTAACATTATTGTAATTTAGGCCATGACCAGCATTAACAACTAATCCAAGGTCATTTGCTAAATGTGTAGACTCTATAATCCTTTGGAGCTCTTTATATTGTTCAGATCCCGATAGTTCAGCATATTTTCCAGTATGTAATTCTATAAAATCAAAGCCTATTTCTTTGGAATAATTTATCTGTTCACCAAGAGGATCAATAAATGCGCTTACTTCTATATTTGAATCCTTTAAATTCCCAACAGCCTTCTTAAGGTATTGCACATTACTTTTTAAATCCAACCCGCCTTCAGTAGTAACTTCCTCTCTTTTCTCAGGTACAAGCGTTACATAATCGGGAAGAATTTTTTTGGCAATTTCTAACATTTCTTCTGTAGCAGCCATCTCTAAATTGAGTTTTGTTTTTATAGTCTCTTTCAGAAGGAATACGTCCCTATCTTGTATATGTCTTCTATCTTCTCTGAGATGTACCGTAATGGAATCTGCCCCTCCTAATTCAGCTAAAAAAGCAAATTGCACAGGGTCAGGCTCGACAGTTTTCCTTGCTTGCCTTACATTTGCAATATGATCAATGTTTACTCCTAAAGTAGCCATAATTTTGAAAATCTTAGTTTCTAGACAATCTAGTAACCGCCCAATAATAGCTAATAAAAAAAGGCAAACACTTAAATTATTAATATATGGTAAATAGAAATTGAAGAAGAATTCCTTAGATATTTGGCATAAAATCAACCCTGTATTGGGATTTCTAGCAATGTTCGTTACACAGGACGTTGTTTTGAGATTCTTTTTTAGAAAAAAGAAAATATTAAAAAATGGTTTTTCGATACCCATAAATTCCTCTATAATTTTGGCTCCAACCCACAGATCAAGATGGGACGGCTTAATACTCACCATGGCGATGGGTAGAAGGGTAACAAATAAGGATTGTAGATTTATGGTTACTAAATCCGAAATGAAAGGAATACAAGGTTGGTTTTTAAAAAGACTTGGATGTTTTTCGATAAATCAATTATCTCCATCTCTCTCAGCTTTAAGATATGCGATTGATCTTATAGAGAAAGGAGAACAACTAGTTGTTTTCCCTGAAGGAAAAATTAATAAATATGGAAAAAAAATTGTTCTCAAAGAAGGACTATATAGATTAGCTAGATTAGCTACCAAAAAAACAACCTCTACTATTATTATTCCAATTGGAATTGCTTACAGTAAAATACCTCCAAACTTTAGGGGCGAATTTTGTTTATCCTTTGGAAAACCAATACAGATTAATCATTTCTCAAACTTTACTATCAAGGAATTTAATTTAATCCTATATCAAAAAATGGCTCAAGAGGAAGAAAAAGCATTAAAAAATGTAGGTAGATGAATCTGCAATAAGTTACTATAAATTTTAATAATCGAATAAGAAAATGAAATTATTAAAATTAATCCCAATTTTATTTATATTTTTCGGAAATGTTCCTTACAAAAATGGAGTTAATGCTGAAATAAAGAATCCAGAAGACTTCAGAGTACTCTCAAATGAGAGTAAAAAGCTTTCCATCTCAAACGTGGAATATCTCATAAAAGAAGGTGATAATTATATTAAAAACGGGGATTTCAAAAAAGCGAAGGATTTTTACCTAGACGCTAGAAAATTAGCAAAGCAACTTGCTTCTTTTTACTCTGATCTAAATTCATCTTTCAAAGGAATTGATGCGAGAATACCAAATGAAATGCAAAGGAAAGGTAAACAAACATTACAAATTTTAGCAGAATCAAATGAGAGATTAGCTTCTATGTATATAAAAAATGAAAAACCTGAGGTAGCAGTACCCTTACTTGTAGAAACAATTAGGATAATGTCACCTAATAGCTCAGAAGGGAAAGAAGCTTATGAGAGATTGATCCAGCTAGGATTTGTTGAGACAAAATTCAAAGGTTAATTAAAATTTATTATGATTACGAAAACAGAAGTTATTAATTTAATTACTAAAAAAATTCCAAGTTCCAAAGTTTTTGTTGAAAACCTTAAGGGAAATGATCATTTGCAAGTAACTGTAATTGCATCTGAATTCAATGGATTATCATTAGTAAAACAACACCAGCTAGTATATTCTGCTTTAAAGGAAGAATTAGCTTCAGAGGCTATCCATGCACTGGCATTAAAAACAGAAACTCCAAATTGAATTATGGACAACCTAACAAAAGATAAAATACAAAAACTGATTGATTCTAATCCAGTGATGGTTTTCATGAAAGGGACAAAATTAATGCCTCAATGCGGGTTTTCCAACAATGTAGTTCAAATACTAAATTCCTTAGGGGTAGAATTTGGTACGTTTGATGTTTTAAGTGATTTTGCTATAAGAGAAGGTATCAAAGAATATTCAGATTGGCCAACAATTCCTCAAGTTTTCTTAAAAGGAGAATTCCTTGGTGGATCAGACATTCTTATTGAGATGTACAATTCTGGATCTCTTAAAGAAAAAATAGAAATCGAATTAGCGTCTTAAGATAATTAGTGAGTATAAATACTGTATTGTTTAATAAAAATTAATATTTTAAATACTTTTTTTATCAAAAAAACCTTTATTTCCATCCCTACCTGGATCAATAAAACTTGACGGATCTAAAATTTATCTTTCAATTAATCTTTCTAATTACTCTTGATCGTTTTGCTCTAAACTACTGCAATTCCTTGATGCTTGGAGATAACCATCACCATATAATTTCAGATCAGATGGCTTATAAAAACGCGTAACTAAGTCCTGGCAACTATCGCAAATTGATTGAAAGTGACGAATTGCTTTGGGGTTTTCAAATGATGTCATAATTCGATAGATTCTGATTTTTTTTTTTCATTTGTTATACCTTATTAAAGACGATCAAAAATTGCCTGGCCAAACAGTAATTAAGAATGCAATCAACTGAGCAAATCTTAGCTTCAACTCCTGGCAGTTCACAATTGCCTACGAGCTCTCAAACTCCCTCAAGAGTTCTAGTTGTTGAACCCCATCCCACACTTAGAACAGTCCTTGTGCAAAGGCTTCGCCAAGATGGCCATTTAGCTGCAGCAGTAGGAACAGCTGCTGAAGCCGTTGACTTATGCAGAGAACAGTCTCCTGACTTATTAGTTAGCGCAGAAATCCTCGAGCAGAATACTGCAATGAGACTAGCCCAACAACTAGGGTCTTCAGTTATAGTTTTAACTGCAAGATCAGGTGTTGAAGCACTAGTAAATCTATTAGATGAAGGAGCAGATGATGTTCTCAGAAAACCTTTTGGACTCGAAGAGCTCGCAGCACGATGCAGAACACTCCTAAAAAGGGGTAGGATAGGATTACAAGAAAAAGTTGAGGTTGGGCCTCTAGAAGTTCATCTTCTTTTAAGACAAGTTACTCTAAGCGAGAAACCAGTAGAATTAAGCCCTAGGGAGTTTGCGCTGCTTTGCGCTCTTTTAATGCCACCTGGAATGGTAAGAAGCCGTCAAGAGCTCTTAAGGATGGCCTGGCCGCCCTTCAGTGGTGGCCCTAGATCTGTAGATACGCAAGTATTAACTTTGCGAAGAAAATTAGAACAGGCTGGATTGGGAGAGGGTGGTGGTATAACCACTGTTAGACAACAAGGTTATCGATTCAGTATTGATAATATTTAACTGAGAAAAGCAAAAAGTTCACCAGAAATCATTAATACCGATAATAATGTCAATAATTTATATGTCCATAGAGGTGATATGTAAGATATTTCATTAATAGCAATCCCAGTATTACTGGAAACAATTAATAAGAATTTTTCAAAGTTTGCCACTCTTTGTGGGACAAGAAAATTTTCCCCTTGAAAAGTATTAAAGTAATAAACTTTACTACCCTGACTGGTTGGCAAAGATTTGATTGATTTAATATCTTTCCAAGAAATCTCCCAATTTTTTTTCCCTAAGAATTTAGAAATAAAGCTACTTTTGTATGAGATTTTATTACTGCAAGTTTCTACATAATCACTTGTGATATTGATTATCAAATAAAGTCCTAAGGAAAAAATTATAATGGAGGGAATTTTTAATTTTTCAATTGAAATAAATGGTAAAGGAATTGTAAGCGCTAAATAAAGAGAAATTAACGAGCTTTTTACAAAAAAAAGAGTTTTAAACTTTTCTATCATTTCAGAATGATCCTTTTTAGTCTGGCAATTTAAAGCTGTTTAAGTTTAACTTCGCACCTATTTTGTGAGCGCATGCGTATCCACTAAAAGCAACTGCATTAAGTCCTTGACCAGGGAAGCAAGAATCCCCTACACAATAAAGGTTTTGAATTTTTGTAGTGTTGAAAGGCATTGGTACAAGCCCAAGCAACTTTTTACTAGGAATTGGCCCATAACTACCTTCATATCTTCCAAGAAACTTTTTATGAGTTTTGGGAGTACCAATTTCTTTATGATCAATATTTTGTTCAAGATTAGGAAGAATAGTTGATATTTTTTCAACAAGAAATGAAAAATATTTTTCTTTCTTTTGCAAATATTCTTTCCTTGATAGGCCTTCCCATTCACTCATTGATGAAGGAGTAAATGCATGTACAATATGTTTACCTTCTGGAGCCAATGACGAGTCAAGCAAAGTAGGTATAGAGACAAAAATCACCCCCTGTTCACTTTCTAATTCATCCCAATTTTCAACGATTATATGATGACAATTAAAATAATCAGATATTAGATTTTTTTCAACTCCAAGGTGAATCGAAACAAAAGAAGGTGAGGGTTTGTAAGTTTCTGACCATTTATATTCACTTTTTGGCACATTTTTACTCGGAATTAATCCTTTAGTATTATCTTTTAATCCAAATGTATCCCATCTAGTGGAATTGGATACAATAATGTTTGAATATATCTCTTTCCCATTTAGAAGCTTCACTCCTACAGCTTTCTCATCCTTTAAAAGGATTTCATTCACATTGGCTTTGTATCGAATTTCGCCACCTAATTTTTCGATTCCAGAGACCAATTTTTCAGCTATTGTTCCTACTCCACCTTTTGGATAATTTATTCCTCCGGCATGCCTATCTGTAAACACCATTCCAGCATTAATCATAGGGGTTTTGAGAGCTGGCATTACTGACCAACAAAAACATTCAATATCAATAAATTTTAAAAGTTCAGGGTCTTTTATAAACTTTCTGGCAACATCTCCTGCATTTACTGGTAACCATCTAGCTAACCCTAAACAGGATAATGGAGATTTAAAGAAAACTTTAAAAAGATAACTGGGATCCTCTATTGATAAAAGAGGCATTGAATCTAAACATTCAAATACACTTGCACAAGTATCGTAAAATTTCTTGATACCTTTTTTTTCCTTGGGGAAAATAGCTGATAATTTACTTATAAACTGCTCATAATTTTTATCTACAGAAATACTAAAGTTATTTGGGAGGTGATATTCCAGTTGCACAGGGTCAGGAATAGTTTCACATTTTTCATTAACATCTTTTAGAGCACGAGTTAGTAAATTGGTATAACCCTTATCACCAAATCCAAATATCATTGAAGCACCAACATCAAAGGTATACCCTTTTCTCTTGAAAGAGCCACCACTTCCTCCTGGAATAATGTATTTCTCCAGGACTAGGACTTTAGCTCCCTTAGCCGATAATTGTGATGCCGTTACCAACCCTCCTATTCCAGAGCCGATTACAATCACATCGAAATTCCTTGTATTCGTTTTCATTTTCTAAAGTCTTAGTAGCCCATTTTAATAAATCTCGACAAGTGTGTGGTCTTTTTCAAAATATGAATCCAATATTTTTTTAAACCCATTTAAGGCTTCTCTAGATCTCTCTTGATAAGCTTTATACCTTAATCTTTTATCATTTATTCTGTTAGCTAGTTCTGGGACCAAACCAAATGAAGCAGGCATTGGCTGGAATTTGTTTTTCTTCTGATTAGACATTATTTTATTTCTATTACTAATGAAATTCATAAGAGAACCAATCATTGATTCACTTGGAAAACTTACTGTTTTTTTTCCCTTAGCTAATAAAGATGCATTTATTCCTGCAAGCAATCCCCCAGCAGCTGCAGCTGCATAACCTTCGGTTCCTGTTAGTTGACCAGCAGCGAAAAGATTTTCTCTTTTAATAAATTGCAATGTTGGTAAAAGTAATTTTGGAGACTCTAAAAAAGTATTTCTATGCATTACTCCAAAACGTACAAATTCAGCCTTCTCCAAACCCGGAATCATTCTAAATATTCTTTTTTGCTCTGACCATTTAAGGTTAGTTTGAAAACCTACCATATTTAGTAATTTTCCTTCTAAATCCTCTTTCCTTAATTGGACAATTGCATGGGGTCTCTTCTTCAATCTATTTTCCTTATCGTGTAAATCTCCCCATTTTGGATTCCACAACCCAATAGATTTTAAGGGTCCGAACCTCATAGTATCAACTCCCCTTCTAGCAATTTCTTCAATTGGTAAACATGCTTCAAAGAAATTAGCAGATTCTTTATCAAAGTCTTTCAAATTAGCTTGCTCTCCTTCAATCAATTCTCTTCTAAAAGTTATATATTCATCCTTATTTAAAGGGCAATTCAAATATGCTGGATCACCTTTATCATACCTACTTGCTTTAAAGACAATCTCTTGGTTAATAGTATCACCATAAATTATTGGGCTAGCGGCATCAAAAAAATGACAGGCATCAATACCTGTAAAATCTTGAATCTTATAGGACAATTCATCTGAAGTTAATGGACCAGTAGCGAGGATAGTAATATTTTCTTTGCTTGGGAAGTCCAACTGTTCAAACCTCTTAATTTCGATTAAAGGATGATTAGATAAAACTTCAGTCAAAGAGTTACTAAATTTTGATCTATCCACCGCCAAGGCGCCTCCAGCTGGAACAGCAAATTTATCTGCTGTATTAACTATCAATGAATTAAAACCTCTTAGCTCCTGCTGCAATAAACCTGAAGCCCTATCTGGACTTAAAGCCCCAAAACTATTGCTACAAACTAATTCTGCGAATGCACCTGTATGATGAGCTGGTGTTGATTTGAGAGGTCTCATTTCAACTAATTTAACTGGCACACCGTAGTTTGCTAATTGCCAAGCAGCTTCTGAACCTGCAAGACCTGCTCCAATTACTATTACCTCTTTCTCTATCAAATCGAATTAATCCTTACCCAAAAAGTCTCTATTGAATTGCTCTCTCGCAGGCTTTTGAATGTTAAATACTACCCAGGCCAAGGCAGCAATAATTGGGGCAAAAACGACAATAGTTCTTAACATCTTTTTAATTTGATAACTAATTAAATATTTTAGCTTTTAAACGCAAATAAGGAGAGAATTTATAAATTTTTTATCTATTAAGTTAAAAATTGTATTGCAATTGTTTAAGTAAGGATAATAAGTTGTTTTTTTTACCTTAAAAAGGGATAATTCATTATGTATTCTTTTTAACATTACGGGTCGCTAGCTCAGCGGTAGAGCATCCGGCTTTTAACCGGCTGGTCCTGAGTTCGAATCTCAGGCGACCCACATCTACATTAATTGAATTCATTAATCATAAATAAATAAAAACAACTTTAAATTAACTTTAAAATGCTTTAATTAACAAAATACTGAATATAGATTATCCATAAAGAATAAAGCCAATTGATCTCAAAAAGTGAATTTTAAGAACAAGTAAACAATAAAGTAATAGGATTTTCCTTGTTTAGTTTTCAATTATTTTTTGCATATCAAAATAAAAATTTCGTTAATGATTTAAAAGATCAAAATTTAAATTTGATAAATCTTCTCAACAAAAAATAATAGAATATTACCTGAATTTAAAAACGTTATCATATCCATAGAGAGCATAAAAATACATCCATTAAATATCTTTTAGAAGAAAGGATAAAAATTTTGCATCAAATATGTAACATTATTGTATCGCTAAAGGAAATATCAAAAAAAAAAGTAAATATTCGTTTATTTCAGATAATTTACTTTACAAAGCTTTACATTTCCTGTTACAATGATTTACATACTTTACTTTTTTATCATGACTCCTGAAGCAGAACGTTTTAATGGTTGGGCAGCAATGTTAGGTTTTGTCGCAGCTGTAGGTGCCTACGTAACAACTGGTCAAATCATTCCTGGTTGGTTCTAAATTTTAGTAGAAGAATCATTCTTCTGATATTGTTTAGAATTCTCTATCAAACTACAATTTCAATAACATAAACCTTTTACATTTCTTCAATTTTTAATTAATTGAAGAAATTTTTTTTTCTTTATTTTTATAACTTTTCTTACTTTACCATTTCCAAAAAAATTGGTTTATTTACAGAAACAACCAAAGATAATTTTTTAAAATATCTAGTTTAAAACATATTATGATAAATTACGTTTTATAAAATTAGTTTGGCTAGTTTTTTTTACTTACAAGATAAAAAAACAAGATATATTCTAAATATTTTAATAAAGATTTATTTTATAAAAATACATTCTCAATTTTATTTTTTTCTATATTGTCTAGACATGTTGAACATAAAAGATGCCCTTTTTTTTTCCAAAATGTCTTTTTAGATCTCTCTATATCCTTTCTACAAATTAAACATTTAAATATCGGAGTCATTAAAATTTCTTCTCTAATTAATAATTTAACCAAATTTTCAAGTTTCATCCTCTCATAAAAAAAAGACCTGCACATAGGCAGGTCTCTTTTTAATTAAAAAGTTAATTTAAAATTTTTTAAATAAACTTAGAAGCTAAAGCTTGTTGTAACAACTAATCCCAACTGGTCATCAGCAGGGCTTTGAATGAGGAATAAACCTGGTGTAACAGTCATTCCATCATTTACATCATATGAATAAGCAGCTTCATACATGTAGTTGTCATCATGATCATCAGCTAATCCTTGTGTTGATAAACCAACGCTTAATGCTCCAGGACCAACATCAATTGTACTACCTATGAACAGACTGTTAGTATCAAAATCTTGATCGGTTTCGTATCCAGCACTTATTGAATAAATTGAGTCTGGTGTGAATGCAGCTTGGAGACTATAAAAGTTTCCAGCACCATTTGAATCGTCATCAGTGTAAGCAAGTGAAACACCATAGACATCAGTTGTATAAGCACCTTCTAAACCAATGGTACTAGCATCTTGATCAGTGAAAATACCAGGATCTTCACTACCAAAACCTAATCCACCAGCTGCTGTGAATCCATTACCGAAGTCATAAGATACAGCTACTGCTGAATCAGCACTTCCACCAACGCTTGATGTACCACAATCACTAATAGTGTCTGTAAATGCACTGTAAGCACAAGCGCCAGTGTTAAGATCATCAACTCCGACACCGTCTCCAGTGGTTACTGTAAAACCACCAAGTGGGAAAGTATAAGAAACACCATCGAGAACTAAAGCATCGCCAGTTCCGTCTCCACCCATAACGCCGTCAACAGCTGTTGTACTTGCGTTACCGCCGATCATAGCTACATCTAACGAATCTTCACCTGTGAATGATGTGCTTAAACCAAGACCGAAATCATAAGTGAATGTTACTACTCCATCATCAACACCTTCACCAACAGTACCTACGTAGAATGTAGATCCAAATGATGCAGTTGTTGTATCAGAGAATGAATCAGCCGGAGTATCTACTGGAGCATCTACAAGGCCTTCGCCACCAGCTAGTAAAGGACTCTCTGTCAGTCCATCATTATTGAAAGAGTTTGCAAAATCAATACTTTCTACATTAGAGTAGTTTGAAATTTCATTGAGATTTACCTCATTTGCTTTAGCAGAAATAGGAGCTAAGAGACCTAGAGCTGCTGGAGCTACCAGCAAACGCTGAAAAAGCTTCATTTTTTTGTCCTCACACAGGATTACAATATACATATTAGTACGTTATTTTTTTTTTGGTAGTTGTTAAGAGACAAAATAAAAAGAGTCATAAAAAAAAGACCTGCACATAGGCAGGTCTCTTTTTAATTAAAAAGTTAATTTAAAATTTTTTAAATAAACTTAGAAGCTAAAGCTTGTTGTAACAACTAATCCCAACTGGTCATCAGCAGGGCTTTGAATGAGGAATAAACCTGGTGTAACAGTCATTCCATCATTTACATCATATGAATAAGCAGCTTCATACATGTAGTTGTCATCATGATCATCAGCTAATCCTTGTGTTGATAAACCAACGCTTAATGCTCCAGGACCAACATCAATTGTACTACCTATGAACAGACTGTTAGTATCAAAATCTTGATCGGTTTCGTATCCAGCACTTATTGAATAAATTGAGTCTGGTGTGAATGCAGCTTGGAGACTATAAAAGTTTCCAGCACCATTTGAATCGTCATCAGTGTAAGCAAGTGAAACACCATAGACATCAGTTGTATAAGCACCTTCTAAACCAATGGTACTAGCATCTTGATCAGTGAAAATACCAGGATCTTCACTACCAAAACCTAATCCACCAGCTGCTGTGAATCCATTACCGAAGTCATAAGATACAGCTACTGCTGAATCAGCACTTCCACCAACGCTTGATGTACCACAATCACTAATAGTGTCTGTAAATGCACTGTAAGCACAAGCGCCAGTGTTAAGATCATCAACTCCGACACCGTCTCCAGTGGTTACTGTAAAACCACCAAGTGGGAAAGTATAAGAAACACCATCGAGAACTAAAGCATCGCCAGTTCCGTCTCCACCCATAACGCCGTCAACAGCTGTTGTACTTGCGTTACCGCCGATCATAGCTACATCTAACGAATCTTCACCTGTGAATGATGTGCTTAAACCAAGACCGAAATCATAAGTGAATGTTACTACTCCATCATCAACACCTTCACCAACAGTACCTACGTAGAATGTAGATCCAAATGATGCAGTTGTTGTATCAGAGAATGAACCAGCTTCAAGATTATTGAATCTAGATTCTAAACCGTCTATACGGCTATTTGTTACTGCAATTTCTTCTGCAGCATTAAAGTCATTAATAGTGACTTCGTTCGCAGTTGCTGCCATAGGTGCTAAAAGACCTAATGATGCAGGAGCTACGAGCAAGCTTTTGAAAAGCTTCATAAATTTCCTCACACGAAATTTAAAGTACACCTCAAGATAGTGTATTAAGCCGTACAAAATCAAGTATCAACGAATACATTTTTGAAAAATTTGTGCCACTTTCTAAACCTATACAATCAGTTTTAAGTAATAAAATGTTTATTTTGCTTTTTTTTATGAATTATTATGTAGTTTAAATTTTTTTGGAAATTTTGAAAGAAACTTTTTCTGTTTTATATTTTTTCTTTTTTTTATTATCAACTGCATCAACGTACCATCCAGAAGCCAGCCTAGTGTCAATTTCCTCGTAACTTTCTTTTTGATTTAATTTGTTTAAGGATTTCTTTTTATAATCCATAAATTCTCATAGTTTTTATTTAATAAAAAAAATATAGCATTTAAACATAATTTGAGCCGTAAATCATTTTGGCTAAAAATTTTAATAGGATTTCTAAAATAATTTCTTATCGAGTTTTTACTTTCCTGAAATCTTTAGAAAAAAGAAAAAAAACTTTTAATTCCCTCGACGGAAAAAATAATTAGTTATATTTTCTAAATTAAACCTGAGGAGCACAAGGTCAAATGACTCACATAAATCTTATTGTAAATTCTTTACCCAGAGATTTACTCGAATTTGTTTTTTTTCTTGCAGTTGGTTTCACAGCTGGATCTATAGGAATCATTTAAGTTTAGTCATCTAAACTTCGTATAACTCTCATCAAATTTAAAATTAAAGAATAAAAATTTTCT
Source organism: uncultured Prochlorococcus sp. (assembly GCA_902536775.1). GTDB lineage: Bacteria > Cyanobacteriota > Cyanobacteriia > PCC-6307 > Cyanobiaceae > Prochlorococcus_A. The sequence goes on along the minus strand of CACAYX010000008.1, from coordinate 33,948 downwards.
AATATAGAAAATTAAGCAACATTTCTTGTTTATACATTGCTCTTTTTTTCAAAGCGAAATAATTGAATGAACGGGAAAATCAATTTGTGATCTCCCTTTCAACTTATTTAATTCAACAACGGTTATTAAACCTATAACTTCCTTCCTTTGTTCTTGAAGCAACCTCGAGACACAATTAACTGTACCTCCTGTAGCTAACAAGTCATCTACAATAACAAAAGAATTAAATTTTTTCATGGCTTTTTTTTGTATTGAAAGAGAATTTTTTCCATATTCCAAATCATATTCTCTTGTTAATACATGTCCTGGTAGCTTTCCCGGTTTTCGTGCAACAATCATGGGTTTTGATGATTCTAGAGCAACTGCAGAACCAAAAATAAATCCTCTCGCATCTATGGAAATTATTGCTTCAGCATTTTTTAATAATTGATTTGAAGACATTTTTAAAATAAGGTCATGAAAAATATCTGGATATTGAAGAATTTCTAGAATGTCTTTAAAATCAACACCTTTTTTTGGAAAATCCTCATAAGTGAGAATCAAATCTTCTAATTTTTTCATGCTTCTGAGTCTCGAATGCAATTCAGATGGATATCCTTTTGGAATTCAATTTATATTATAGATATGTCTTAATTTAAAAAATTCAAATCCTACTTATAAGTAATTTCTTGATTTGGATAAATTAATTTAAAGAAATTATAAAATTTTTTTCTGGAAAATATGAAGATCATTTTTAGCCTAAAAGTGATTTTTTTGTAAATTTTAGGAATTTGGTCTTTTTTATAGATGACTGTTATGAACTAAGTTATGAGCAGAGCGAAGCTAAGCTTGTTAGCGAGGGCGCTCTGGGAGCATTTTTTGATTTAGTTCAGAAGTATTGCAAATACTTGATATTACAATTTCTTAAAAAACAAATAGTGTTCTCTTAGTGTTCCTTTGACAACAGCACAGGTGCTAAAACTGATGCTATTTCTTTTTTTATTTGAATCACAAAAGTGCACTTTTCTTAAATTACTTACCAACAAAATCTAACTTTTTGAAATTCTGATAGCAATGTAGAAAAATTCCTGTGGATAACAAAAATTCAAAAATCTCTTGATCATTTCTAATTTGTTGAGTAGTTGAAGCCCAAGATAAATCAAAGTAAAAATAAAAGAGTGCTACAAATAGAAAGTATAAAGATAAATCTTTACTTGGAAAAGCTTTTATATTTTTAAATTTCCTCCATCCAAACCATCCAAGAAATATACAGCTTATTTCAAAAATTGGATCCAATAAATAATTGTGAAAAAAAGGTAAGTTATGAAAATTAGTTTCCCCTTGTACATTTATGTCAGAAATAGAGTTGATTCCAATCCCAGTTATTCGCTCTCCCCAACTAATTTCTTCGCCTGCTATGACAAATGACAAAAAAACTATCAAAAGCCAAATAATTGAATTTATATTTTTCTTTTTTTTTGTTCTTACATATATCAATAATGCCAAAATAGAGGATATTGCATATTCAATAAACTGAAACCATTCCAATGGGCCATCTTCACTCCTTAGCCAGTCAAACCAACTAATACCAATTAAATCCCTACCATATGGAAGAATATAAACAAATCCATAAATAAATAGTAAGTAAAGAATGGGGAAAAGGCTTACTTGAGGAAAAATAACTCCCCAAGGAGTTTTGATCTCTTTATGCATTTAAGATATAGTTTAAAAATATTTAAATATAAGTTTAATATAAGTTTAAAAATAGTATGGAATCTCAAATGTCTTGGCTTTAGTAAATTTTTTTACTCAAATTTGAAAAATTAATAATAATTTTATAGTTATTAAACTTTTAAAATCTTTTCGATTTGTTTGATTTGATTAAATTAATTTAAGCTGTGATGTTCTTTAATTTTTTAAAACTAAATAATTTTTATAGATTTAGATATTTTTAAAAGGGAGAAAATAGAGTTGATATTGAAGAATATGATATTAATGTAATTGGAGCTTTTGATAGCGGCAAAAATCTAAAAGTTTATCTAGATCAAAGAGAAAAGTGATTTGAATGAAATAGTCAATGACTAAAATTTATCAAATGTAGAAATATCTGATATTCTTTTTAAAAATAATGGATAATACTTTCGTTTAGAATTTTTTATGATTATTAAATTAGATCTAACTGTAGAGCACTCTTTTTTTTATTATCCTCAAAGTTTTTTATTCAAATTTTTTAAATGCTTTTATCTTTATTTTTAAATTCATAATTTAGAAGAATTAAGCCTAAATATTTTTACTAGCCTCTTTCAATAAATAAAAAAACATGTTCATTATCTACATCTTTGAAAAATAATTAACCTGTGAATCCCATTTTCTGTTCTGCTGCCATTAATGAACCAACAAGCTTATGCTCAGCAACTTTTTCATCGTCAGTCATAACTGGCTTGATATCAAAATCTATATCAAACTTAACTTTCCAAGGAGCGAAGTGTTCTGTCATTTTTATGCCTGCTGATGCTTGGACAATAATATAAACATTATTTGAGTAAGAGGCATGATACCTACCCAAAACTTTGAATCCTTCAAACTCATCATTCAAAGTTCCATCTTCAATAACCTTTAAAAAAAGATCATAAGCTGAGCCCATTAGAGCAACATTTTTAAAAGTTGCGGTTACTAAATAAGTATTCATTTGATTAAAAATCTATAGATATTTTCTAAGATAAAGTATTTAAAAATGAGTTAATGATCTTGAAATGAATACTTGTTCTAAAGAACTTTTTAAATCGACCATCAATTATGATAACCAACTTTTGAAACGATATTGCCTGAAACAGGATCAGTAACTCCAAGTTCAGGAGACAACTCTTCCATGAATCCTCTAACCTCATCAAGGTGAGCAATCATAGCTGGTCTTTGAGCTGCAATAGCTTCTGCACTTTTCCAGATCCCAACAAAACAGTAATCATAATCTCCAGTTTTAGCGATATATCTTTGAGTCATCCCCTCAAAACTTGTTTTATCTATTAATTCAAAATACTTATCTACACAATCTGACTTTAATTTAAATCGAACAACATTCATAAAATTTTGAGCAGTCATAAAAACAGAGGGATTTAATTCCCTCTAATATAGATCGGCTTTCAATAATTAACTGCTAGCGGTGCAAATACTAGAAGTTTCATTTGTTAATCACAGCAACTTTCTTTTGTTAATGAAGCAGTCCAAGAGGATTCTTCCATTGTTGATAAGTTAACTCTATGAGTTGCCATCCAGTCACCATTTGCCTCCACAAACTTTTTAACATTGCCTTCTGGCGCTTGATGAATAACAATAATTTTTTGGGGATCATCCTTGCTCACTCCTCTGAAAAGAGGCTTAATATCAAATTTTGAATGCCTTTTATGTGCTTCTGCACTATCAAATATTGCAGCCCATTCATCGAAAGTGCTTTCAATTTTAAACGTAAAAACGGAAGTAACTGAACAAGACATAAAAAAAAAGCTAGTTGTACTTAATTTTAGATCGGTTGTAAAATAAATACTACATAAAATCGTTCCAAATATATTGATTGCCGACAAAATAATGCTTAATTTGTCAGGAGTCACTACACAAAACTGAGCAAAAAAATAGTCATAACTAGAAAAGCTAATTTTGCACTAAACCTTTTAAGTGCTTTGGCAGCACTAGGTCGCAGGTTCGAATCCTGTCACCCCTACTCTTAGAATCGAAGTAATAGGCATGTTTACCAGCCTGTCTTTTTTATTGGTTACATTTTGGAATAATTAGACTGAGCGTTTTTTGAACGAGGATTTGCTATTCCTTGCATAAGTTTGCCTCTTAAAATAGTTCATTATTTTTATAAGTTTGTTAGAGAATATATAAACTAAGAAAAAAAATTATTATTAAAAGTATTAATAAATTTAAGATAAGAGTTATCAAAGACTAGTCGATAGATCCATTTAAGAATTAATGTTATGAATAGTTTAAAATCGTAAAATTGAATAAGTTTTTGATCATACTATTTTCTTTTGAGCGAGATTTTGCTTATTTATACGCCATGTTGCTATATCTATAAATTTCTTGAGACTCAAAAAATCTAGTAGTAATAATTAACAACTATAGCCTCACTTATTTATTTAGACTGCTGGCATAATTTCGTATCGGATGCTTTGGGAATATTTGTTGGATTTGCTCATATCAAATAGCCCTAAAAAGATAAAAAAGATTTGATTGATGAAATACCTTTTAACCTATTTAGCCTTTTTATTTTTTAAAGTATATAGGAAATTAATTTCTAACAAAATGAGTAAATTTAAAGATAACTTTTCGAGTGAAAGCTTTTACCCAGATAGTAATTATTATCTTGACCAAGAAAATACTACTAAAGAGGAAACTATTTCAGAAGATCAAAAATCCAATGTGGGGGAAATTTTTGAATGGCCAAATACTTATTGGTTTATCGCTGAAAGAACAAATGGAAGACTCGCAATGATAGGTTTCATGGCTGTCATTATTAACTACACCTTATTTGGATGGATAGCTTATCCAATCCTTTAAATGACTAATTCTAATTTTGACAAAAATGGTTTAGATAAGTCTGGAACACATTGGCTTCAATATGCTGCGTTTGTCGTAACTGCATTTGCTATTTATTTTGGATGGGCATTTTTCAATGATGCTAATTTCCATCATTTCGCTACAAAAATATTCAAGTTCTGGAATTGTAATGGATATAACCCATTAAGTTATTGCTTGATGCGTTGGAAAGTAGACTTTTACCCTTAAAAAAAGTAATGGCTAGATCTACTTACTAGTTGGTTAATTTAAATAGATCAAACATAAAAGGTTTATCGAAAATACAAATAATAAAGATCAATTTATTGAATATATGTTATTGATTCTGAGAAGGTCACTTATACATGGGGCAAAGAACCACCTGTCATGACAACTAAAGAAGAATTGAAGAAAGATCCAGCTAGAGAAGAATGGTAAAAATTAATTGCTCAAGGCTTGAGAAGAACTGAGGAAAATTGGACAATAATAGAGAGCTAGGGTTGCTAATCTTAATAGTTGGTCTAATAATACTCAATAACTTACTAATAGCCTTGCAGTTAGAAAGGGTTTCGCGCTATTTAAATTATTTCTTCCACAGTCGAAACGTAAAAATCATGCATTTTGCGAGCCAATTCACTTTAACTTCCTAATTACTTTTTTTGGTTTTTGATTAGTCATATGTTTTTGAGGAGTTTTCAAGTAATCCATTTAATTCTAAGAGTTCTTCTTTACTAAGTTCTCTATATTCTCCTGTTGGCATGTCTAACTTAATATTCATAATTCTTATACGCTTTAATGACCGTACTCTATATCCTAAAGTCTCACACATTCTTCTAATCTGGCGATTAAGTCCCTGTGTGAGAATTATTTTAAAATTTCTTGGACCCAATTGTTTTACGAAACAATTTTTAGTTATTGTGCCTAATATTTCAACTCCATTACTCATGCTTTGAATAAAATCGCTATTAATAGGACGATTAACTTTTACAATGTATTCTTTTTCATGATTATTTTTTGCTCTTAGAATTTTATTTACGATATCTCCATCATTGGTTAAAAAAATCAATCCCTCACTGAGCTTATCTAATCTTCCGATGGGGAAAATTCTTTTAGGATATTTAATGAAATCTATTACATTATTGGGTTCTACTTTTCTATCTGTTGTGCAAACAATTCCTACAGGTTTATTAAATGCTAAGTATATGTTTTTTTGTCTCTTTGATTTTTCTATTCTTTGACCTTTAACTTCAACTTGGTCACTATCTTCTACTTTAGTTCCAATTTCTGGAATTTTGCCATTAATGGTTACCTTTCCTTCTAAGATTAATCTATCAGCTTCTCTTCTAGAACAATAACCTACTTCACTTAAATATTTATTTATTCTGGTAGCCATTTTGGATGATTAATTTTTATCTGCTCAAAAAAATAATTTACTAATCTCCTAATATTTTAGATCGGATGTCAATTTTAGTTAATATTCTCATTATTGAATTTCAGATTATTTTCATAAGTAATTTAAACCCCACAGATCTAACTCTCCTTTTAATTCCAATTTTTTTCAATTTTCCTCCATCCTTTAGAAAGTAATCTTTCATAAATTTCTCTAGCTAAATCTATTTCAACAGAAACTGTATTTGTCATTATTGGTGGTTTGTTTCCTAATCCCCCCACTATTTTTCCAGTATCTATAAACATATATTCAAAAACTCCATCAATACTCTTATCGTTTTTCATAAATCTTTTAACTTCTGACCTATTTAAATTAATCAACCAATAAGATTTAGCCATTAATCTAACCTTGGAATTAGTAAGCGTTCCATTTAAAACAAACTCATTTGATCAGTTTCTTTTTTCTTTACATCCTCTACTAGCCAACCATCAGTGGACCAACTCATCATGATTGCAAATAATCCTCTTAATTCATCTGCATCTTTAATTTGCTCTGTCCATTTTTCCTCATATCCATTAGGAACAATCACAGGCATGCGGTGATGTAAAGGTTTAATTAAATCATTTGGTTCAGTTGTTAAAACGCAGCAACTCTCAAGTTCTGCTCCATCTGGTGAAGTCCATTTACTCCAAATTCCGCCCAACCAAAAAGTCTCATAATTCGATTTTCGAACACGATATTTTTTTTCAAAAAAACCGCTCGCAGGTATTAGGCACCTTTTATATTTCCAACTTCCACTAAATAATTTTTTTTCTTCTACGGTTTCTGATCTTGCATTAAATGGTCTTGGTCTCCCTTTATCAAATGGGTCTCTGGCCCAAGGAGAAATAAAACCCCATGTCATAAAAGTAGTTTTAATTCTCCCTTCGTTTTTAATTACTAGAACAGGATCATTAGGTCTTATTAGACTTTGTGTATCATATCTAGAATCAAGTCCACTTGGATAGTCTTTTTTCAAAACCTTTGGCAACTTCTCAAATTCAGTTTTCAGCTCAAATCTTCCGCACATTGGTTTTTAAAATATTTTTTCAAACTCACTTTAAAAAAAACAGTAAATTTACCTTATTTTAGATATACTTTCAGTTTTCTCAAATAATTAAAAGAAAATATAGATATTGAAAAGTTTCCTCAAATTTAATTTGAATGTTTCAAACTTAAACTATGACAGATCCAATTCTCTATATATCGATATTGCTAGGACTTGGAGGAGTTTATGTATTAATCTCTTCCTTCCATGATGATGACGATGGTGATGATGATGGAGAAAAATATATTTATAATCTCGAACATACTAGTTTAGCAAGATAGTTGATATGTTTATAAAGTCAAACTTTCTGCAAAATACTTCTGTAAAAATAAGCTAATACTGAAAATAGTTTTATAGGAGCAATGGAAATATTGTCTTTCTTTGCGGATTCTACTCGATCATTATATTCAATTTTAAATTAAGATGCTGGTCCTCTATCCGTATATGTTTGTGCCTTAAACCGTACATTTTTATTAGTCGATTGATAAGCATGCCTAGTTAGAACTTAATGGTAATAGAGATAAATTAAATGCCTTCAACACCAATAAAATCTTGTAATAAATATGTGTTGAGTTACAAAGATTCAACAAATAAGACACATGAAGTTGGCTTCTACGCGCGCGATGCATACGATTGCCTAATGCTTGCTAGAGAATTCAACACTCACGTTCATGACAATCCAGGATCTGTAATCAGAATCCAACAAAAATTTTGAGGAAATTAATTATGAATTTAAAAAGATCACCATTCGCAATTCAAGATAAAAATGCAAGAGATCTTGATAATGCAAAAGATTATCCAACAATTGCAGATTTAATGAGAGAACAGAAAGTTCCACAAGATTACCCAAATACAGTTCACCATCGTAGAGATTTAGATTCTCTCGGTTAGTTTACGATAATGGTTATTTACTAATTTTTAAAAATTAACGATTATGGTGAATGCCATTTACGATTCATTCATAAGATAATATTTTCTTCCTCAAGTTTTTTTTAAGCTCTATGGGCATATATGCAATATCTTTTTTTATTGCATTAATGGCATTTCTATACTTATCAGGTTCAGCTAAAAGCATTTTTATTAAATTGTATTGACTTTCAATTTCTTCAGAAGAAAATTTTTCCATAAAAAATAGCAAATACCATTTTATTTTAGATCAACAGTCAAACACCAAAAAAATTATCTATTAGTTAGAGGCTGCTGCAATTTCTTTATGGACGGAAAGAAATTCTTTATCCGTTAGAACTGGTGTAACTTCAATTTCTACGCCAAAGTTATCGACCCAGATACTACTCCATTTCCAAATGTTCTGATGGTTTGAAGATTCAACAATTGCCCAACCATTAGCTCCCTCGGGATTTACTACTCGATTAAGAACTTTAAACCCATCAAATTCATCACCTTCGCATCCACCTTCAACAAAACCAGCAAAAGCTTCGGCCCCTTGCATATGACTTTCTTGATCTGGGAATTGCCAATGAACGATGTAAGTTTGCATGAATAAAAATATTTTTTTAATTATTAATTATCGAATTTAAAAATTAAATAAAAAGTCTTTAAACACTAATTAAAAAGGCTTAAGCCTAAAAGGAAAAATAGCAAAAAAAAAGACTCTTACGAGCCTAGGTGATGGGGACTCCTATAATGACAAATTAAACAGAAACAAACAACCCCATCAATAGGTAATTTTTAATACTTACAAACACCATATGTAGTGCTAAGATTCTGAATAGGCTGGGTGATGGGGATTATCCCGCTTTTTGATTGGGGCGAAGCTAACGCCCTTTTTTTATGGAAAAATTTACTTTAATCAATAAAGCCAGATCAAGAATTAAATTATTTGAACCTTTTGAAGATAGTTCTAAGAACCCTTCTATGATTAATGCAATTTTAATCTCTTATGGTTGTGTACTTAAGCGATCAAGTAAGCCAGTTATGAAAGGCTCTAGGGTTGAATCTATCGAAGAAGCGAGAAAAGAATATAAAAAACTATTAGAGGAAGGGTGGAAAAAAACTTATAGATTCAACAGTTTTTTTTAAAAAAATAGTGAGTAGGTACTTTACCTAAAATTTGACATTATTAAAAATTAATTGCTAGATAAGCTTCAGAATGGAAGTTTAACCATGAATAAAGACATTTATTCAAATATTGATGATTCCGATGCTTTGGAAAGTTTTTTTGAATGTATAACTTCTTGTAGCATCAATAGTGAGGGAGTAGATTGCGCAACAGCTTGTTATGTAAAACATTTAGAACCAAACAATATCGATTACCCTTTAAAATTTTCATAAGCAAAGCTTATTGATAATTGTTATATTTCATTGATGTTATTTCCTCCTCCTCAAGTTATTTTTGGTCTATTGCTTTTATCTATAGCGGTCGTTCTAATCTGGGATATTAGATACAATCCTTTTGGAGAAGACGAAGACGGAATTTAGTTTTCAACTAGGAAGCTGATTTGTAGGTGGCGCGTGAAATAGCCGTTTCTTTCTTTTGAGTCTTTTGTAAGCAACTAAAGTGCCTAATAATAACAATGTAATAGCTATTGAGTTAATCATATAAAGTAGTTTTATATATATATAAAAACAAATATGTTCTAAATATCAATGACTAAAGTTATTTTTTTAAGTAACTAATTATGGAGTAATTTTTAATATTAAACTTTTTATTAGGTAGATCAAACAACCAAAAGAAAATGCTTATCTAACCAAAAATAATCGCTATGCAATACGAATCACTTTTTCTTATTTCTCATTTGATATTGCAGAACAGCTTTTAGATGTTGTACTTCTTTTTCTAAAGTCTCAATTCTTTTTTCGAGTTCTTCATTAGTTGCCATATTTTTTAGAGATAAATTCCTTGATATTTATACTATTAAAAAAATGACTTGTTACTAATGGTAAATGTCTAATAAGTAATAGAACCTATTGATGTGCATAATCTCTCTAGATAAATTATGCAGAGTATAAATTTAGGGGTGATTTATGAGTGGAGATTATGAGACACTAGAAATAAATCAACCTAAAATTTCATATTTTCAGAAAAGATCCGAAAATAATACAGAATGGTTAGATGAATTAATCAACCAAATTGAAGATATGAAAAACAATAAATCCAAATCTGCTTGATGACAGAAAAAGAGTTGAAGGAACTAGAGAAATTTGCAAAAGAAAATGGATACAATGACGAGCTAAAAGATATATATTTAAGGGAAGTTATTGACATAAATAAAGAATACGAATGAGATCTAATTTTCGACCAAACATTCGACTTGCTACTAACATTCTTTTAGTTGTTGGTACTTTTGCAATTGCTTTAAAGATTACTCCAATAGCGAAGGTATATAAGGAAAAAAATTTATGTATTAAATATTTAAAACATCAAATAGATCGAGACAAACTTATCAATAAACTTAAAATAGTTAAACAAGCAAATCCATCTAGTATTTCTGACTCTATCCTCAAAAGTTAAAAATGCATATTATTCTTAGAAATTTTAAATTTTTTATTTTTTTATTTTTCTTATCTCTAAATTTCAATAATTATTCTCTTGCACATATGAGAGGTACATTTATTTCTGAGGAGGAAGCTGAACAAAGGGCTTTAGAACTTGGTTGCGAAGGAATACATAAGAATCAAGATAAATGGATGCCATGCAAAAACGAAAAAGAATTACATATCTATTTGAGGAAATAGATGGAAAAATTAAAAACAAATCAAAGAAAAATTCACAGAAAAATAACCGCAATTTCAGCAATCCCCCTACTAATTACTATTGTATCTGGGACTATTTATAGTATTCTTCAACCATTAGGAGTAGATGCTTTTTGGTTAATAAAATGGCATACGGGTAATTTTAGCATTATTAATTTGCAACCTTTTTACTCGATATTTCTTGGTATAGCCTCAATAATTTCAATAATATCTGGCGTTAAACTATTACAAAAAAAATCTTAGATATATTCTAAGCCAAGCCAAAATCTAACTAATTAATACTATTTGCGCCCCCACTTACCAAGAAAATTATCGCTCCTAGTGCCATTGTTGCTACACCCATATAAGGGTATTTCTTAATTCTTGATTTAGTAATTGGAAGCCATGAAAGGTATCTATCAGATTTATTTAATTCATTTTTTTGTCTAGGTGGCAATCCTAATTCTTCTCTTCTTTTAGCTTCGCCCATAAACTTAAATTTGATTATGTATCAATATTAAAAATTATGTTCTACACCTGCGAGTTAACATTATTAAAAACAGAGGTCCTTTGTAGAAAAAAAATTATTTAAAATTTATTTAGCCTTCTTTAAATATAGATTCTTTGTATTTGCCTGATCTGATGTAAATAACAAAATTAAGATAGTTCCAACTAGAAATGAAAAAATCATTGTTAAACCAACAACTTCAACCATTTCACTAGGCAGATAATTTAGAAACATTAATTAATAGATCGCTTATCTTAAACTTAGCAATTGTATTTTTTATGTAAAGTAAGTATTCCTCCTTAAATTTCGGAAAGAACTTTCAGAGACTTTTTAATCTTTATTTATTTTTATTCGAGGGATAAATCTAGTTCTGGCCGATCACAATTTTCTTACTTAGCTATTCCTATTTTCTTAAGCAATTTCAGGTAAGGCAAGGCCCAATTACCAAAGGTAAAAGAGATTGTCGCATTTTTTGTAGTTGGAAATAATGCTTTAGAACTTGTAGAGGCTAATTTAGAAAATATCTTAATAGTCTCTACTTCTAGATTATCCATATAAAATTTTTTTTGAACACCTCGATCTTTCTTTTGGGGCAAATAATTTTCTATAAACCATAAAACTTGTTCTAAATTTGATTTATTGGATGCGGTTTTAATTTGTTTATTTTTCTTTTTAAACATATTTATTTACCTCTTAATTACTGAATTAAATTTGCCATTTATATAATTTAAATCAATAGTAAAAGTATCAAAATTATATTCTTTTTAATAATCGATAATCGAAAAAATAAATTAACAATTACGTTGTTTTTATAAAAATAAAAAAAGAGAGGGATAAACCCCTCTTAATTGATCAGTTTCAAAAAAGAATTTAATTTTTTGAGTCTTTCAATTTCATTTCTTTTTGTGCTTTCCTGATTCTTTCTTCAAAGACGGATCTTCGGTATGGAGTAACTTCTCCGCTTTTAGTAGCCAAAAGTTGGGCTTCATATAGCCTATTGGCTTTTTTGATTTTTTCTCTTATTTGTAAGAGGTTATTCATGGTCTTTTGCAGTTAATGAGAATCCCGTTCCCTACTCCCATTTCATGCGTCCAGAGATATAAACTTGGATGAACGTAAATGAACAATAACATCTTTAAAAAAATTCTGCGAGAGTAATTTTTACTAAATTTTTCTCTAAAAAATAAATATTTAATGGATAATATAAACAAGGTTTTAATATTTCCTAAATTAAGATAAGAAAATTGTTTGCGACCCATCATTATTATCCTGAATCACTATTTTTTTATTAGGAAAAATATCTGATAATATTCTTTTCAAATTTGAATTATCTGAATGAATTATATTACTCATATTTTTTGAATTAATTTTCCAATTTTCATCTACAAATAGTTCTTTATGATCACCTTTTTTATTCTCCATTGATGTCTTATTTAGAATCTTAAGTAACAGTTCTGAATCATAATCTTTAAATTTTTCAGAGCCCTCTTTTAAATTTTCAATCATTATCTAGAAATCTAATGTTTCTAAATCTTGCATAATAAATTTGAAGAATACAAGGTGTTAATTACCTAAAAATTTCTTTTAAGATAAAAAATCCGGATGTAAATAAAATAATTTTCTTTAGAAAATTTAATTCCAAAATAGCTAAAGAATGATATTTAAAAAGATTAATTATCATTTACACAATTTATTTACTTGTTAAGTTGCGATTAAGGGATTTAGAAGAGATGCCAAGAGTAGTTAACAAAAAAATTAGACTTTTAAGATGGTTAAACTCAGGCATGATTATGCCATTTATCGTTATGGCTGCATCCTCATCAATCATTCTTTATGGTATTTTATTTATCCTAATAAAATAGTATTTAATTTAAGCCGCTAAGTTTTCCTCAGATTTAGACATAATTATTGCAGCTTTTTTTAATAAACTAACTACTTCTTTTCTTCCAACTGCATTATCAGCTTGACGCATTATTTCAGCATATTTTTTATTTATGTTTTTCATAAATAGTTTTAATTTAATCTAAAATTACAGCACAATTAGATGGTGTCAATCGTAAATAAGTCTCATATATTATTTCTTTGATTATTTTTGCACAATAAAAATTTCTCATTTATTATCCTTCAAATTTTTTTAATTTACGATACCAAAAAATCATAAATATCAAAATTAAAAACCATCAATAATTAGGCAAAATTAAAGGATTTGAAAACATAAAATAAACCTCCGATTAGGACCAATATTGCAGCTCCATAAAAAAGAAAAGGGATAATTGGATATTTATACAATGTAGACCTTACTTTTTGTTGTATGGCTTTTTTATCAAGTTGAGGTAACTTTATATCTTCAGATTTTTCTCTAGGCGGAATACCTAAATTTTTTCTTCTCTTTGCTTCTCCCATAATTAAAACTGAGGTATTCCCATACACTTTAAATAATTGATATCAGCTAAATCTAAAATTTGATTCCATTCTTCATGAGATGTTTCCAAATTATTTTTAAAATCTTTTTCAAATTTAAGAATACATCTTTTTTCTATATTTTCTGGAGAATTATAATTTCTTAAAAAAGAAACACTCAAATACGATAATGATGAAAAAACTATAATTATTTTAGCAATCCTAAAATTGTTCATAATCTTAGATGATATTGCCTTATAAATAAATAAGGTACTTTTGGTTTTATAATTAATTTAATCTATTAAAAACAATTATCAAATGATTAAGTCGGTGAATTTTAACCATTTGCCTATTAAGGATTTGGTTGTTTCAGGGTTAATAATCTTTATAATGTCGACGATTATTGCCAATATTTACGACCCATTATTAGGAATAACTTATGCATTTGGGAATATACTTTCTCTTACCTTTTTGAGCTGGTTATACAAAGAGACTTGGAGTGATCCAAGGAAATAAATCTAATAAAGAAAAAAGATAAATAAAAAAACTACTTCTGTATTTTTAATTTCGAAGAATACTTTAAATTAACTATGTACGTTGCAAGAAGAGAGAGTATCAAAAAAAATAATAAGCTTTCCAAGGTAGATTGGGGCATAACCATGAGTAGTACCAAAAATGATATATCTTTAAAGAAACGAATTCTGAAAAAAAATCAACCCTTTCATCATTTTTTATTCTCAAACTTATAAATTAAATTTATCTTATAAATCTCTGAGATTTAGATTGATTTTAATTTGAAAAATATTTTTCAGCCCTCCTAAAGGCCTTTACTGCTCCTTTATAATCAAGACTTTTTAATTTTTCCTTACTTTTTTGTTCCAGCATTTTTACTATTTGATTTCTCTTTATTTCATCAATTTTCAGCTTGTGATCGAAAATAAGATCAAATTTTGAGGAATACAATCTAGATAATTCTTCTCTATATTTTTCAATAATTTTTGCATCACAAGATTTGGATTTCAAAATTGCATTAGCCTTCATTTTGTCATCTATTGCCCCTTTAAAATTTCCTTGTTTAAATTTCTTCTCACTTGATCTAGTTAGCTTAATAATATTTCCCAATATCAATTCCTTAGAATCTTTCATTTATTTATCTGAGCCTAGGTTAATGCTATCAGAGTAAAAAAAAACAACTTATTTTTTTAATAGTTAAATAATTAACCAATAACAAGTCCTTTTTCAAGAAGTAAATCGAAAACCTCCACACTTTTCGTTTTCCCAAATTGGGTGGGTTTATGTAAATCTAATATTTCAGCAAGGCACATAATCCAATAAGTATCTTTTTTTAAATTTAGACCTTCACAAATATGGGTGGGGGCCGATTTAAAACAGCCAAAATCTGTTGATATATTAATGTTCATGATTTGAGTTTCAAGTTCCAGACTTAAAAGTTCTATTTCTTGCTCAGAAAGGGATGTCCCAAAAGAATATGATTCAATTAAAAGTTGATAATTCATAAAAGATTTATTTTTCAAGAAATCCATCGAGTTATTTTTGTACCCTCATAAATATGCCCTGAAGCTTCAACAATAGGTTTTGTTTCAGGATTCATAAAAATGTCGTATAGAACATTTTCTGGTCCTTGAAAAATTACAGTTGCCCTTTTAGGGTCATCTATTGATTTACCAATATAAAATGTTTTTACACCCATTTCTTTAAACATCGACTGCTGTTCCTCAGCGTTCATATGAGATTCATATTGTTCAAACGTATTACTTAGTTGAAAATCTAGAATAGTCGTTTCAATGGTCATGGTAGTTATAAGATGTTTTTTAAATTTTAAATCTTTTTGCAAAAAAATAATTGAATAAAGATTAGTTTTTATTAAGCAATGCATCCCTTATAAGAAAATATATAAGATATATCTAGGTGTTAAATTTAAAGAAATTAGAGCGCCTAAAAGAATAGATAAAAAAATTTGATGTCAACCAAATCTGATTCAATAAAAGGAAAGCTTACAGAAAATTTTTCTGAATTTTCTCAACTATCTGATTATTCTTTTATGAGTTTTCTTAAAGCAGATCCTCAATCAACAAAAGATGGAAATGATCATAAGCCGCGTTCAGTATATTCAGGTCATTACGTACCAGTTGTTCCAACTGCTATTCCAGAACCAGAATATATTTCCCATAGCAACAAACTTTTTAAAGAACTAAGGCTAAGCTCAGACCTTACTAAAGACGAGAATTTTTGTCGTTTTTTCTCAGGTGATATTTCTGTTGCTAATTATCCAATGAGTCCTGTTGGTTGGGCAACAGGTTATGCATTATCAATTTATGGAACTGAATATACTCAACAATGTCCCTTTGGTACTGGCAATGGTTATGGTGATGGCAGAGCAATTTCTGTTTTTGAAGGTTTATTTAATGGGGAAAGAATGGAGATGCAACTTAAAGGAGGAGGTCCAACTCCCTACTGTCGTGGAGCAGATGGTAGGGCTGTCTTAAGGTCTAGTGTTAGAGAATTTCTTGCACAGGAATTAATGGATGCCTTGGGAATTCCCACCTCAAGGTCTTTAATACTTTTTGTCTCACAATCAGAAAAAGTTAGGAGGCCATGGTATTCCAAAGGGTCCAGGTATTTTGAACCTGACATCATGATTGATAATCATGCTGCAATTAGTACAAGAGTCGCTCCGTCTTTTTTACGAGTAGGACAGCTTGAACTTTTTGCAAGACGAGTTCGCAATAATGCTCATGATGAAGCTCATAGTGAATTAATGATGATAGTTCAACATCTTATTGATAGAAATTATAAAGATGAAATTGATAATGAGATTTCACTTGAAAGTAAAGTAATAAAACTAGCTTCTTTATACAGATCAAGACTTATATCACTTATAGCCAACTGGATGCGAGTTGGTTATTGCCAGGGCAATTTTAATAGTGATAATTGTGCTGCTGGAGGTTATACCTTGGATTATGGCCCTTTTGGTTTCTGTGAATTATTTGATCCAAGATTTCAACCATGGACAGGCGGAGGTGAACATTTCTCATTTTTTAACCAACCTTCTGCTGCGGCAATCAACTTTAAAACATTCTGTTCCTCTCTTAATCCGTTACTTTCAGAAAGCAAACAAGATCAAGAAAAGTTAGATCAAATCGAAAAAGACTTTTCTGAATTGATGAACAAAGAGTTGAAGAAAATGTGGGCAAACAAGCTTGGCTTAGAACATTACAACGAAACTCTAATAAATGAATTTTTTAATCTTATGGTCATTTCAAAAGCAGACTATACAATTTTGTTCCGTAAACTCTCTGAAATACCGGATAAATTAGATTCGTTAAAAGATAGTTTTTATTTACCGATTAATGATGAGCTTAATATTAGGTGGGAATTATGGCTTGAAAACTGGCAATCAATCTTGAAGAAAGAGGGAAATATTAAAGCAAAATCAGTATCAATGAAATCCCTTAATCCAGTTTATACTTGGCGCGAATGGATGGTCGTTCCTGCATATGAAGAAGCTGAAAAAGGAAATTACAAAAAAATAAAAGAGTTACAGGATGTCTTTAGTAATCCATATATAGATCAACCCTCAGAAATAGATCAAAAATATAATCGACTAAAGCCAAGCCAGTATTTTAGCTATGGAGGAATATCTCACTATAGCTGTTCTTCATAAAAGTTGAGTCCTCATGCAGATTAAACAACTTTGAGAAAAATCTTATTTATTTTTTATATAACTTTTCTAATTGCTTAATTTCCTCTCTTAGATCCTTACCTCTCTTATTCAATTTATTATTTTTAATTATTATTGGGATAATCCACCAAGCTTGAAGACCTAAAAAGATAAATACTAGGATCAATAATTCAAAAGTACCAGGCTGCATTTGATAAATAACCCTTCTTTGTTAATAACATTATTCTAAAAGTTATTAAACATTCATGAGATATTAAATAATTCTAGGCTGCCTTTACTTCAATGTTAAGTTCAATTCCCTTTGAAATGATTGCTTCTTTAAATTCAATAAGTTTGGAAATTATTTTTTGCTTCTCTTGATCAGTTTTATAGATATCCTCTTCAACTTCCTGCATTGCAAGTGTTGCTTTTTGTAGTTTGATTTCTAAATCTTCCCTATAATTCATAAGCTTAAAGAAATTACCTTTTTTATTAAAAAACATAATAATTATTAGTAAATAAGTACTTAAACTTAAAAGGATTGACAGCAAAACAACGAGGATATAATTTATAGTACAAATGTATTAATAATCAACCAGCCGATTAAAGGTAAAGTATGGATCCTAAGTACTCATTTGGTTGTAGCACCAGCAAACCCAACGGATGCCTTCTAAATCCCGAAGGAAGCAGAATTATCTTTTTCGAAGAATGCAAAAATTATCCTAAACCTAATTTAAAAATTTATACTCATCTTTTCTACACAAATCACCTCGGAGAACCTGGAGGGTACAAATCCTCTGAAAAACTCAACATAGATTCAGCCTGGGAAAAGTGGCACGAACTACACCAAAAAGGATGGACAGAAGTATCTCATAATTACGGATAAGTGATCCGGCCAAGAAAAAGCCTTTATTTCTATGAGCTTAAGAGTTTCCTAAAATATGAAATTCGGTGTCAAAAATAAATAATCAATATTTATTGACATTTGTATATGAGGGAACATTAAATTGTCTAAAATCTCCTATGAATAAAAGAATAAAAATTAATATGCAATATTATTTAAATGATAAAAAATTAAATAAGATTGAAAAGCAAAAGGCGGAGAAAGATGGTCTGAAAATTTTTGAAGAGTTAGATGATTACGCTCTTAAAGGGTGGGAAGAGATGGATGAAGTAGATTTGCAAATGCGCTTAAAGTGGTATGGCCTTTTTTGGAGACCAAAAACTCCTGGAAGATTTATGATGAGGCTTAGAGTTCCCAATGGAATTTTGAACTCTAATCAGTTGAGAGTAATAGCGTCAATAGTTGCTAGATATGGAGAAGACGGTTCTGCAGATATAACAACTAGGCAAAATATTCAATTAAGGGGGGTTTTGATAAATGATCTACCAGATATTATTAAAAGACTTAGAGAGGTTGATATTACATCCGTTCAGTCTGGAATGGATAATCCAAGGAATGTTACTGGCAATCCACTAGCGGGAATTGATCCTGAAGAAATTATAGATACTAGAAAATATACTTCTGAATTAGAAAATTACTTAACAAATTCTGGTAATGGAAACCCCGAATTCTCGAATTTACCAAGGAAGTGGAATACTGCAGTTGCAGGAGCAAAAGATAATTTTCTTTTACATAATGATCTTATCTTTCATCCTGTTTTTAAAAATGGCATTTTAGGCTTTGGTGTCTGGGTAGGAGGAATTTTATCAGCAACTTTGAATGCTTATGCTATACCTCTAGATGTCTGGATAGAAGAAAAAGATATATGCAAAATAACTGGAATTATTTGTTCCCTTTGGCGAGATAATGGAGATAGATTTCTAAGAAATAAAGGAAGATTTAGATATTATTTGAACTCTATAGGGATCGAAAAATTTAGAGAACTTGTAGAAGAAAAATTTGGAACTTTATCGAACGATCCAGGCTCAATTTTCAACGAAAAACAAAGAAGTTTATTTGGGATTAATAAACAAAAACAGAATAATCTTTACTTTGCTGGATTACACATTCCAGTAGGAAGATTATGTGTAGAAGACATACAAGAAATTGCAAGATTAAGTGAAAAATATGGACAGAGTGAAGTAAGACTAACCGAAGATCAAAATTTAATTATTGTTGGCCTGAAAGATAATATTTTAGAAGAATTTGGTAATGAAGAAATTATGAATAAATTCAAATTAAATCCATCCCATTTTTCAGCAAGTACTGTTTCATGCACAGGGAGTAGTTATTGTAGCTTTGCTCTTGCAAATACCAAAGATATAGCAAGGAATATTTCTGAAAAATTAGATCGAGAACTTGAATTATCAGAGGAAGTTAAAATCCATTGGACAGGATGTCCAAATAATTGTGGACAAGCTCATATGGGTGGTATTGGCATGACTGGTACAAAGGTAAAAAAAGAGGGAGGTGGAACTGAGGATGGATATAATGTCAGTATTGGAGGGAGACAAGATCACCTGCAAACTTTAGGTGAAACCGAATTTAAAAAAGTTAGCAAACATGAAATTTATAATTTAATCAAAGAAATTTTAATCAATAAGTTTAATGCAAAGTTAAAAACCTAAAATATATCAATGAACAAAAATGAATCTGAAATATTAGAAGTTTTAAATGGATTAGGTTCAAAAAAATTAGATCTTGATATTCTTTTTTCCTACTATTCATTGAAATTATCTTTTGAGATTCGCAAAGTTATTGCGGAAAAAATAGGTATGCAAGAAAGGAAAGGCTATTTTTTACTTGAAAAGATGATAAAAAAATTTGGCCTTAAAGTTGAATTTATTGAGGCCCTTAAATTAACTAATGAAAAAGATGCAAAAGATCTTTTACTAAAAAATCTTTATCAAAATAATAAGTTAAATATTCACATAATTAATGCTTTAGAGCCCTGGGGAGGAGAAATCGAACTCACATTAATTAGAGAAATATTCGATATTTGCGACATAGATTTTTGGATTGCAGGTCTTAATATTCTTCATTTCAAAGCTCATAAATTAACTGATCAAATATTATTATCTTTTATTGATCAAATAAGAATTTACGATGATTTCAAAATCAACTACAAGATAATCTCTATTTTAAAAAGAAGAGAAAGCGAAATAGTTTGTAAATTACTCTATAAATATTCTTTAAATAAAGAATTAGAAATCGCTAAATATGCAATTTTTTCTTTAGGGAGCATCTGGAATGATAATAGTTTTGAACAATTATCAAAATTAGAAAATGAGATAAAAGATCCTTCTCTACTTAAATGCATAAAAAATCAAAAATTGATCTCAAATCAATTTCTAATAAATAAATAAACTAGAGAATTATTTTTTTAACTTATCAATGAGATTTATTAAATTACAAGGTTTTGTATTTTGATTAAGTTGATAAGAAATTATATCTTGCCAACCTGTCATAACAGCATCCTTAGATCCTGGCAAAACGAATAAAAACTTACCATTTGCAGACCCCGCAATACACCTACTTTGTAAAGTACTAGTTCCTATCTTTTTAAATGATAAAAATCTAAAAGTCTCCCCAAAACCATCAATCTCTTTATCTAATAAAGGTCTAATAGCTTCAGGAGTAACGTCCCTAGCTGTAATTCCTGTACCACCTGTAGTAATAATCACATCAATATTTGGATCTGAGATCCAATCGCTTGTATATTTTCTAATTAAATAAATATCATCTTTGCAAATTATCTTATCAACGACATTGTGTCCTGATCTCTCAGACTCGTGAAGGAGATAATTTCCACTTTCATCATTTTTTGTGTTACGAGTATCAGAAACAGTAAGCAAAGCTATAGAAACCACTTAAAATTAAACCATTAGTTACTAGATCACTATAGATGGAAACTGAAAAATCTAACAAAATTAAAGTAGTTTTATTATCTAGTATCTCTGAAGATCTAGGATGGAATGAAAAATTTCTTACAATTGAAGGTTCTCAAATGAAGGTTTTTTCTGTATGGAATTTAATTAATTCTAATTTACCGCAAGATAATATTATCGTTTCTATTAATCAAGAAATTACAGATATGGATGCGATTATTAATCCGGATGATGAGGTGGCATTTATGCCAATGTTTACCGGTGGATAATTTAAGAATAAAATTTAAAATCCTAGAAGAAACTTTTAATCCTTATAAAGAATTCGAACTTTGGGAAAAGGTAAATAAAAATTCAGCAAACTCATTTTTTATTGGGAGAGTAAGGCCCTTTGATCAATTTGGAAATGATTTAAAGAAACTAGAAATTGTTCATTATAAAGGGATGACCGAAAATTATATTAAAAAATATTTAATGAAAATTTCTGAAAAACAGGATGATTTATGTATTTTTCTCTTGCACAGGATAGGTTTCATTTACCCTAACGAGCCTATTATTTTAATAGCAGTAAGTGCTAATCATAGAGGCATAGCAAATAAATATCTCCAAGAAATACTTGAATTTACAAAATACAAAGTTCCTTTTTGGAAAAAAGAATGGACTTTCAAAGGATCCTCATGGGTAAAAAAGAATACTGACTTAGGCTTTGAATTATAAAAAATTATTTTTTAAAAGTTGTGCCCATAATAAATTTCCTTTTTGACAAAAATCAATTTCAGAGGGTATTTCTATTAATAAATCTGAATTAGATATTGAACTAATCTTTGATGAGGATTGTTCTTCAGAAATATCTGCAATTAATTCACCTTCTTCATTAACGATAAGTTTTCCTCTAAGCAATTCAGGTCTCCCTTTTCTTCTTTTCAAATCAGAATTCAGCTTAACCTTAATCCTAAGAGGGAATTCAATATTAGCAATTCCTTCAAGTTTCTGAAGTGCGGGCCAAACAAGTTGGATAAAAGTAATAGCTGCTGAAACGGGATTTCCAGGTAATCCAAAATAAGGAATTTTTTTGTTTATCAATCCAAAAGCAAAGGGTTTTCCAGGCTTTAAAAATAGTTTCCAAAATTTAATCTCTCCTATCTCGTTAATAATATCTTTTAAAAAATCTTTTTTACCTACTGATATCCCACCAACTGAAATAACCACATCATTAAATTCAGAAATATTTCTAAGAGAATTTTTAATATTTTGATAATTATCTTTTTCTATATGAATTTCATTAATTTCAAATCCAAGATTTTTTGCAATTGATTTTATCAAAATACTATTACTTTCCCATATTTCTCCTTTCTTTCTTGCAGTTCCTGATTTGATAAGTTCATCTCCAGTAATTAGTAAACCTAATTTAGAAATTTTACTAACTTTTATAGTTTTTATCCCACAACTTGCTAATTTACTTAAAATCCCAGGTGTAATCTTTACCCCCTTCTTGATTAATATTTCACCTTTAAATACTTGATCATTTTTTTCTCTAATCCAAGAGTTATTAGATGATGTTTCTTTTTTAACAATATACTCATTTCCGTTTAAAAATTCTAAAGAAACTTGTTCTTGAGGTATCACAGAAAAACAATTATCTGGCACAAATGAACCTGTGCTAATAGTTACAGCTTCACCTTTTTTAAGAAGATCATTAAATGGCTTTCCGGGAAAAGACTCTCCAACAATTTTCCATTTATTCCCTTTAGTTGATTCTCCTAACGCATATCCATCCATAACTGATGATCTATAACCTGGCATATCTTCCTCAGATAAGATTTCCTCCATAGAAACTTTTCCAAGTGCTTCTTCTAAATTGATCTCTTCCTTATGTAAAATTTCATTATTCACTATTAAAGTATCCATCTCTTCCAAGATTTTTTTAATAGCATCGTTTAAATAAAGACCCTGATTATTGATATCAATTCCCATTATTGTGAGTACTTAACTTCTTTTTAATATTCCATTTTTACCACCTTTTTTTTCTAAAAGGCGAATCTTATCAATAGTCATAAAAGGATCTAAAGCTTTGAGCATGTCATATAGAGTTAGAAGACCAATTGAAACTGATGTAAGAGCCTCCATCTCAACACCTGTTTTAGAATGAGATTTGCAAAAAGCAATTATTTTAATTGCTTTCATTGATTCACAAATTTCAAAATCAATTGTGATTTTATTCAATGATAAATTATGACAGAGAGGAATAAGTTCTGAGGTTTTTTTTGCACCATTTATTGCAGAAAATCTAGCCGCTGCAAAAATATCACCTTTTTTAATTTTTTCATTTTTTATTTTTTCTAATATTTCTTTATTTAAATTAATAAATCCTTCTGCTAAAGCCTCTCTTTTAGTTTCTACTTTATCTGAGATATCAACTATGTTCATTTCTCCCCTTTCATTAATATGAGTTAAAGATTTATCCATTTCCATTTAGCAATTTATTCAATAATACAAAAAATAAAATTTTTAATAAAGCTAATATCAATTTTTTATACTTAGCATTAATTTATTAATAAAATATCAATTTAATTTTGGTTAACAGTCAATCAAATCATTATTTTAATTTCGAGGATGATTTTATTAAAGACTTAAGATGCATTCCTTTGTGTGTAAGGAGGAAACTTGATTTAATTGGAATAAAATTAAAACTTACTCATTGGCAAGATTTTAATTTAATTGAAAAAAATAAGATAGTAGATTGGCCAGATTCAAAAAACGATCTCATTGATTTAAAAACTTTTTTAAAAGAAGTTACATCTAATTCAAAATATGGAGAAGCAAAAGAAATAGAAAGTTCAATTAATCAACCTTGGCAAAATAAAAATAAAGTTCCTGACCAAGTCGTACAATCGGCACTAGCAAGGGGGATTAAGATTTCAGTTGAAAAATGGAGTAATTTAAACGAATTAGATAGATTTGCTTTTTGCAAATTAGTTAGACCCAGTCATGAACACAAAAATTTAGATAGAGCATTTGATGAGATTCTTAAATAAGTTTATTGCCTAGTTTGGAACTATTATTACTGAGCATGCTTTTAATTCCGGTTGTTTTGATATCGGGCATGACTTTTCATGCATCAAAGAGTTTACTTCACACTTATTTTTTTGACTAAAACCCCAATGCATTGGTAAGAAAACTGTACCTGTTTTAATTTTGTCAGTAATCTGAACTTTTGCTTGAACTTCCCCTCTTTTGGATTTAATTTTTACTATTTGTTCATTTTTGATTTTTAAAGATAAAGCATCTTTAGAATTAATTTCCAATAACGGTTCTGGATTCTTGTTTGTAAGTTTTTGAACTTTAGAAGTTCTTGTCATTGTATGCCATTGACTTAGATATCTTCCAATTGTCAAAATTAGTGGGTAATCATCAGAAGGGGGTTCAGCCAACCCTATAGGATCATCAATACAAAAATTTGCTTTGCCAGTCTCAGTTGGGAAATAACCATCTTCATATAATCTTTTTGAAGATGTACTAGGTACGCTGCCTTTAGGATAAGGCCATTGTTGAGGACCATGATTTTTTAATAATTGATATGATAAACCGCTCATATCGCATAATCTTTTTGTAGTCGTTTTTAAAAATTCATCATAAACTTCCGATGAAGATTCATATTCGAATTGTTTGAAATAGCCTATTTTCTGTCCTAATTCAGCAAATATTTGCCAATCTGGTTTTGAATTTTTATTCGATTCTCTGAAAGATGGGCAAAGGGTTACTCTTCTTTCTGAATTTGTCATAACACCATCTTTTTCGCTCCATTGAGCCGCGGGCAATACTAGATGAGCATATTTAATTGATTCACTTTGCTCATAAGATTCGTTAAGGATAATTAAAGGACATTTTGAAAGTGCTTTTTTTACAAAGTTTAAATTAGGCATGCTAACCAAAGGATTCGTAGCTGCAATCCACCAAATTTTCACAGATCCTTTTTTTATAGCTTCTATTTGTTCAAATGCAGATAGCCCCTGTTTTGCAGATATCTTTCCCTCGGGGAACCCCCATATTTTTTCAATTTCATTCCTATCTATTTTATTTTTTACAAACCTATATCCTGGAAGAAGGTGCGATAGTCCTCCAGCTTCTCTCCCACCCATAGCGTTTGGTTGGCCAGTTAAGGAAAAAGGACCAGAACCTTCTTTGCCTATTTGGCCAGTCATTAGATGAAGATTTATTAGCCCGTTTACGGCTGCTGTACCCTCTTGCCTTTGATTTAAACCCATCGACCAGAGACTTAGAACATTTTTGCTTTCTCCCCATAATTTTGCAATATCAATAATTGTTTTCTCGGATATATTGCAAATTTCACTTATTTTTTTTAAATCCCATTTTTGTATATGTCTTACAAAATGAAAATAGCTTTCGGTCGACTTATCAATGAAATTTTGATCAGTTAATTGATTCTTATAAAGATAATTCGCAATCCCAATAAATAAAAAAAGATCTGTTCCAGAAGAAATTTGTAAGTAAAAATCTGCTATGGATGAAGTTTCAGTTTCTCTTGGATCGATTACTATTACTTTTAAATTATCATTTACGCTTCTTTTACGTTTTTTAATTCGATCAAAAAGAACCGGATGACATTCTGCAGTATTTGTCCCTATTAAAAAAATTAAAGAGCAATGATCAATATCTTCATAACAACAAGGCGGGCCATCAGAGCCAAAACTTCTGTTATATCCAGCTACTGCTGAGCTCATACATAGTCTTGAATTAGCATCAAAATTATTTGTGCCTATTGCTCCCTTGAGAAGCTTTTGGGCTACATAATAATCTTCAGTATGAAATTGACCTGAGCCATACATAGCTATTGAATCAGGTCCATAATTTTTTATAGAACTCAGAATATTCTCTTTCATAATTTCGTATGATTCGTCCCAGGAAATTTCTTTAAATTCTTCATTTAAATTTTCCCTATAAAGTGGTTCTTTTAATCTCCCATCTTTTAGAGTCTCACATACTGTTGCTCCTTTTACACACAATTTACCTTGAGTTGAAGGACTATCTTTATCTCCACTTACTAACCATCTATCATCAGAAACCGAACTTTTAGGCTTCATTTTTAAACCACAGCCAACACCGCAATATGGGCATTGACTTTTAGTAAAATTCATAAAATTTCTTTTATAAATATCTAAACAGTTATTGGTTAAACATAATTTTCAGCTTTTTCGCCTTCATAAGCATCCGCAAATGATCCTTGAGGTTCCTTTAAAAAGAAATAACAGAAGAATCCAACTATTAATCCTGCTATACCTAAAACTTGGAAGAAGGCACTATTTGAAGCAGCAATTATTTCTGGAGAAGGATCTTTACCTCCACCCATCCATAAAGGTAAAAGGCTATAAATATTTAGATAAGTTACCGCACCAACATTTCCATAAGCCCCAACCAATCCAGCTATTTGCCCTGTTACTCTTTTTTTAACTAAGGGAACTAAAGCAAAAGTTGAACCTTCTCCTGATTGAACAAAAAATGAACAAAGCATGGTTAAAAATACAGCCATAAGAATTCCTGCTGATCCTGTAAATGTTCCAGGTTTTATTAAAGACATCAATAGATATCCAAACCCTAATCCCATAGTTAGGAATCCCATTGTATTTTTTCTATTGCCTGTTCTATCAGATATCAATCCTCCAGCAGGTCTAGCTATTAAATTCACAAATGCATAACATGATGCAAGAATTCCCGCTACGGCTTTAGGTAAATCAAATGTAAATTCAAAGAAACTAGGAAGCATTGAAACTACTGCCAATTCTGATCCAAAATTTACAATGTAAGTTAATTCCAAGATAGCTACTTGTTTGAATTCATATCTATCTTCTTTAGGGTAAATTTTAGTTCCTTTTAATAATTCAATATTCGTTCTTACAATTCCCCAAGTTTGGAAAATAAACCACCCTAAAACTGCGATTAAGGCTATTGGATAAGTAGATGAAGTAAGGAAACCTACTTTTTGAAGTCTCCAACACAGGACTGAAAGAATTGCTGCAAATGGGACATTCATACCGATTAAACCCAAGAAATCTTTTATACTCGTTACTTCTAAACCAGCTGTTTTTGCAGGCCTTTGATAAGGTTTTCCTGGGGGGGTATCAGTCACACTAAAGAAATAAATTATTCCATATACGAAAGAAATAATTCCTGTAAGAGCAATAGCTCCCCTCCAATTAAGTACAGCTCCAGTTGGCAACTCAAACCCGCCTGAAAAAGACAAAAATCCAGCTACAGCAACAAGAGAAAGGGCAGAAAAAGCAGATCCAAAATTTCCCCATCCTCCATATATTCCCTCAGCCAAACCAATTTCTTTGGGAGGGAACCACTCAGATACCATTCTTATGCCGATAACAAAGCCTGCTCCTACTATTGATAAAAGCAATCTTGCAATAACAAGTTGATTGAAGTCTTGAGCACTAGCAAATAATAAACATGGGACGACTGAAAATATCAAGATTGTTGAGTAAGTTTTTCTTGGGCCAAATTTATCCAATAACATTCCAATCAAAACTCTTGCAGGAATAGTCAAAGCAACATTACATATTGCTACTGTTCTAATTTGAGCAACAGATAAACCTAAATCGGCTTTAACAGTAGTTGCAAGAGGTGCGAGGTTAAACCACACAACAAAAGTAAGGAAAAAGGCAAACCAGGTGAGGTGAAGAGTTCTATATCTGCCATTTAAAGACCAAACATCACTTAACATAAAAATTTTATAAGGGATAGTCTTAGAAATTTAAATTTCGGCCCATGCATTCATTTGTATTATTTAATACAAAATCTAGATTTTAAGAAATGCAACTTTTTTTAAAGACTAGAATTAATAGTCAGCACTAATAAAATCAAAATTGGGGAAAATTAGTAATCTGATTATTCGTATTATTCGATACATAAAATACTCGTGGAAAAATATTGTCTAAGTTATGGAAATAAAACATAAAAAATTTAAAGCATTCATTTTGGCTGGTGGCAAGAGTTCAAGGATGGGGTCTGATAAAGCACTAATTAAACATCATGAAGGAGGAAATTGGCTGACTCACAAAATAAAAATATTAAAAAACCTTAATTTAGAAACTTTTGTAATAACAAACTATACTTCTCATTTAAAGGAAGTTGATAAAAGGAATAATGTTGAGTTTATTTCAGATGCCCAACCCTTTGATGGACCCTTAACTTGTATAGAACAAATTTTTTCATCTTTTAAAAAAACTACTAAAAATATCCTAATTATCCCAGTCGATATGCCTAATTTGAGTACAAAATTAATTTATTCACTTTTTAAATCATGGGAAGAAAATCAAAATTTTGCGGTAATCTCACATGATGGAATTTTTGCACAACCATTATTCGGAATTTATCCCATCAATGAAGAAAATCATTTTAAATTAAAAAAAAAGTTATCCTCTGGTAAGAAAAATTTTCTCGGATGGGTTGATCAAATTCCCCATAAATATTTCTATGCAAACAATGAAGATTTAATTAATATAAATTCCAAGAGAGAATTCTTAAATATGAATAATGGGATTTAAGCAATTGGAGGATAATAGAAAAAGAAAGTTAAAAGTTTTAAGGTTATCTCTTAAACAAAATTGCAATTTTTCGTGTGTTTACTGTAAACCTGAGAATTATAGTTTAGATGTTTTAAATATTGAACAATTTAAAAAATTAATTTTAGTCAGTTGTCGATTAGGGGTAAATTCTTTAAGAATCACTGGAGGAGAACCTTTATTGAGTTCTCAATTAGATGAACTTCTTTATGAAATTAAATCGCAAAGATTAGAAGAATCAAATCCAGTAGCTAATTTACAGGATATTTCTCTAACCACAAATGGATATTTGCTCTCTAAGAAAAAAGCTAATGAGCTTTTTAAAAATGGTTTAGACCGCATAACAGTAAGTTTAGATGCGATTGATCCTGATATTTTTTCTAACATGATTGGAGAGGAAAATAAAATTATTGGCAAAGAAAAATTATTTACTGTCCTTGAAGGAATAGATCATGCAATTAATGCTGGATTTAATCCAAAGGCGGGAAAATTAAAAATAAATGCAGTTATAAAGAAAGAGATTAATGATAATCAAATTTTTGAATTAGTTGATTTTGCAAAAAAAAGGTCTGTAGAAATTCGTTTCATTGAATATATGGACGTAGGAACATCTAATAATTGGCAGCCATCAGATGTTTTTTTCTCTGAAAGAATTATTAGGCTATTAAAAAAGAAACATCGATTAAAAGACTACGGAAGAAAGGAGGGACAAACTGCTAATAGATGGTATATGAGTGATTCAAATAGTTTTGTAAGTACAATCTCTTCAATAAGTAATCCTTTTTGTTCAGATTGTAATAGATTGAGAATAACTAGCGATGGATATGCTTATACATGTCTATTTTCTAATGAAGGTATAAATCTAAACCCATGGCTGTCTCTACCAATTAATCTCCATGAATTGGAAAATAAAATCAAGAGCATTTGGGAAGCTAGAGAAGATAACTATAGTGAAGATCGATTTAAAGTATTAGAGAAAACAACTGACAAAAATCAAAAAATACATCCATCAATGTCATATCTTGGGGGATAAAAAATTATTTAGTATAAATAACAACATCACATATTCTTAATTCGAGGGAAATTAACATCAAATTTATATTTTTGGATGCGTTTAGCGATTTTACTTGGTTTTATATTTGGAATAACTCATGGAACTGTTGTTTCCGAAAGTTATTCTGCAAACAATTATGAAAATAATCAATTATTCTTTACCCATAAAAATTCAAATATATTTTCTTCACTTTAAAATTTAATTTCTTATTTTTTAACAGGTTTTTGTATTGCCATTAACATCTTGTAAATTAAATTGTCCTTATAGTAAAAATGTAGCGTAGACTACATAAACGTTCATCTCGTTTTACGAGCCGCATTAAGATTGAAGCCAAGGAACGGGGACTTCAGTCAAAAATGAAATTTAGTCACATAACTATTATGTCTAATAACGTATCTACCTCAGTAAGTAGTAACAATATTACTGCTATACTTGCAGGTTTTCTTGGAGCATTTATTGTTGGTTCTCTTGGAGTCCAACTTGTAAGAACCCAAAAGCCTTCTTTTCAATCTCAACAATTAAAAGTTCAACCAGTTATCGCTCATCAATCAACTTTATGGGCAGCTTTAGGAGAACAAGATAATCCTATTGTTAAAAATAAAGTTTCTAATGCAAAAACTACAGGAGTTGTCCCTGTTATAGGTTCTGAAGCAACTCTTTGGGCTCCTCTAGGTTTAGGGAATTAGTAAATTAGGTCTTTTAATAAACCGAAGGGGGTTTTTAACCCTCTTTTTTTTATTGAATTTATAAATTATCTTAAATTTTCAATCTCATTCATGGATAACTATAAATTAAATCAGGGTTTGAAAACAATGTAATCGTAGATACCAACAGCTTTTTATTAATTGATTATAAATTTAAAAATAGAGCTGACCCGTTCCAAATTGTAAGCTCTGAGGTTTTAACCGTTGATTCCTTACCTACTACTAGCTGTTAATCGCTAGTTGCAAGATTCAAAAACGGCGTTTTATGTAGCTTAAATTATGGAAAAAAAAATCGCAAAGAAATACGCCGATCTTATAGTCCAGGCTAGTAATTCAACTGGCAGAAAAGAAGCTTTGTCATTGATTAAACAAGCAACAAAATTAAAAACCAAACTTGATCAATACGAAATGATGTAGTCTCTTAATATCGATAGGACATTCAAGATGAGGTAGAAACTAGCTCCCTTTTTTTATCTTGCTATACAAATACTTAGAGATGATTTAACTTTTTCTGTTTCAATAAAATTTGTGGAATTAACTGAGCTAATTAAGGATTACGTTGCTACAGAATTATTATCAAGTATTGAAATTGACTTTCTTGAAGGAGAATTATGGGAAATCACTCAACATATCGCAGAAATAAATACAGTTATCAAAGCTCCAAAAAATATATGTAAAAAATTGGGACTAGATGAAAAATCTTGTTGGCAATTATGTTGTGCAGCCGTTCTTGACTCCTCAAGACCATTAAAAGATGGACAAAATAGAGTTGATGATTTTAAAAAATTAATCAATCGATATGAAATTAGCTACATATAAAATAAATAATAAATGATACGTTTAATTATTGCATCAATTCTTTTTTTTTTCCCATTGGGAGTTTTTGCTGATGAAAAGCAAAGAGAAATTGAGAATGAAGCTATAAATATTGTTATTAAAAAATATGGAAAAGGCTTAGAAAATAGACTAAAAGGAACGGGAGTAACTCCCAGTTATCGAAGTTGGTATGAAAATGATTGTTTTGTAAGTATTGCAGCAGGTACATACCAAGAAGATACTTGGTCCGCAATGAAGTGGTTTAGCGTTAATGTTTGTTCTGAATCTGCTGAAATAATGGAAAGTGAATGAAGGGAATAAGACGCGTATTAGTTTTGCAGCATTTAGAAATAGAGGGGCCAGGTCTTTTTGAACAATTTGCTAGAGAAAGAGATTTGAAAATCGAAATTATTCGTTTAGATAATAAAAATGCTCTGCCGCAAACAAAAAAAGGTGACCTAATTTTAATTATGGGTGGACCAATGGGAGTTAAAGATATTGGAAGCGAAAGATATCCCTGGCTTAGGTTAGAAAGAGATTTCATAAAAAAAGAATTAGAAAATGAAAGACCTATAATCGGTGTTTGCTTAGGTGCTCAGTTGCTTGCGAGTGCTGCTGGAGGAGATGTAGAAATTCTTAAATATGGATCACCTCCACAAGCATTACCAGAAATTGGATGGTCTCAAATTTTTATCAATAAATCAAATAAAGAATTTAAAACACTGTTTGAAGACCCTTTTCATGTCCTGCATTGGCATGGAGATAGGATTTTATTACCTAATAAAGCAGTCCTCATTGCTAGTAGTGCACTTTGTAAGGAACAGTTTTTTAGGATTGGTAATTTCGCTTACGGATTGCAATTCCATATAGAGACAACGAGAGGAATGATAAATAAGTGGATTAAAGAAGATAAAGAATTTGTCTTTAAAGGATTGGGCTCAAATGGTCAGGAAATTTTAAAAGAAAATAATAAAAAATATATTGATAAAACTTTTTTTAAAAGAAAGCTTTTAATAAGTAAATTATTTGAATTATTAGATAATTAAAAAGGGAATAATAAAATCATCCAGTAAAAAAGGGCTTGATAAAGCCCTGCAAAAAATTTAAAAAGGATTTTTACTAGAAAATTCCTGGAAGAATTTGACCAGTAAAATAATAAGCTCCCACAAGCGCAAACATTCCAAGCATTGCAGCTTTCCCATTAAGCTTTTCAGCTTTTTCGGTCATGATTTTTTTTGCGAATTCCATAATAAAGTCGAATATATTATGTCTAAAAACTAATTATTCAAATTTCAGAATGATGTAGTTTTTTCTACCAAATTGATATCTTTCTAAAGATTTAAAAATAAATACTTAAACATCGAATTGAACTTTTAACAGTTTTCGAGCCAATCTGTAAAGCGTAGCAAGCCTAAAAAACAACTATTTAAAAGTTTATGTTACTATTATGTTACGTATATGTAGCAAATATCTTGAAAATAACTTAATTTCGGCTTAATACTTTACATTTATTAATAGAAGTGTTACATTAATTAACAATTACACAACTTCAATGGCTAATTCAAACGTTACTACTGAATCAGGCGGCAGACAAAACATGTTTCCTACTGAAACACGTCCTTACATAGATGAGTCTGTTGCTTACGACAGCTACCCACAAAATGCAGAAAAAGTTAATGGTCGTTGGGCAATGATTGGCCTTGTTGCATTAGTAGGTGCTTACGTTTCAACTGGACAAATTATTCCAGGCATTTTTTAATGAGTCCACTTTCAGGTTTTTTAGCCGTAATTGTATTCTTTACAGCCATCCTCGTTGCTTATTTAACCAAGCAATTTCAAAACGAAAATTTAAACTATTCATCTTCTAATCAAATGAAAAACACAAACACAAAAATCAAAACAATAGAAAAAGAAAAAGTTATTGCTGAAACTCTTAACGGCAGATTCGCAATGCTTGGACTAATTGCTGCTGTTGGAGCATATCTAACAACAGGTCAAATAATTCCTGGTTTCGTTTAAAGCTAACTATTTATTAATCTTACAAATCAGAAAAAATGGAAAATTCAAAACCAACTTACTGGCAAACCGCCGAGAGAACTAATGGAAGAATGGCAATGATGGGCTTATTTGCATTAGTTGTAAATTATGGCTTGTTCGGCTGGATAATTCCAGGAATTTTTTAAAATGAATTTAGGCTTACTTTTTCTTAAAGTTAATACTTTGGGAGTTATAACTCTTTCTGAACTTGATTGGATAACTAACCATCAATCAGAATTTTCAAGGCTAGATATGTCTTTAGTTATAAAAATAGGTCGTCTTATGGATTCTGGAGTAGTGGAAATTGATCATAGATTGCCTGTTTAATTTTTAAAAATTGATCGTCATGGGTGTTTGTCAATAGGGATACTGACAAGCACTTTTTTATGTGAACAAATATTTATAAAAAAAGAGATTGTTTCTTAGCTAAAAACAATCTCTCAATTACCTAATTCTTAAATAAAAATTTCAAAAAAAGCAGATAGATTTTAACTGATTTATTTTTATAGTAAATATGCAAAAATTCTTTTCATATTTATCTTTTTAAACCACCTCTTTTTATCCATAGGAACCATGTAACCCAAATAGGAGGGAGAAATCTTATTAAAAAAGAAATTTTATATATGTAAA
>CACAYX010000007.1 GCA_902536775.1 uncultured Prochlorococcus sp. | reverse complement strand
TCATTAAAACTACTTTCAAGAAAATTTCCAATCCTCCCTCCAGAGCATGATTGCAAGAAAATTAAAAAAATTAATAAAAAAAATTCTTTTTTTTTAAAAATCATAATTTTCTAACTTTTCATTTTCCTTCTACTTTTTTTTTTACTTATCTTCGTTTTTTTTAAAGTAGAATCTTTTTTATCTTTTAGTTTTTCTTCTAAAAGAGATATTGCATCATCTATGGTAAATTTTTCTAAGTCAGTATCTTTTGCAAGCGAAACGTTAGTTTTGCCACATTTTAAATAGACACCATATCTTCCATTTAATATTTGAATTTTTTCTTTAAATTCTTTCGGTTTTCCAAAGTCTTTAAGTACCTCTTGACCACCTCTACCCATTTTTGGCATCGCAAGAATTTCTAATGCTCGTTCTATATCAACTGTAAAAACATCATCCTCTTTCTTTAAGGATCTGTTTTCAGATTCATTTTCATTTTTAATCCATTTGATATACGGGCCAAATCTTCCTCTATCAGCCTCAACAACTCCTCCTTCAGGATGAACTCCTAACAATCTAGGCAAACTTAAAAGTACAAGAGCCTCATCCAGAGTTAGATTATCAGTTTTCAACTCCTTGGGTAATGAAGCTCTTCTTGGTTTAGCTTTATCTTGATCATTATTTCCCAATTGTACGTAAGGTCCATACGGGCCAAATCTTAAAAAGACTTTTTCCCCAGTTTTTGGATCAGTTCCAAGATCCGATGGGCCACTTAAGATTTGATCAACTTGTTTTATATCTAAATCTCCAGGAGTAATATCCATTGGAAGATTACCTTTAGCCTGAATTTCATTACCAGATTCATCAATTTTTGTACCCTCTAGCCAAGGTCCGTTAGAGCCTATTCTGACTACGCAAGGAAGGTCTGCGAAATCAACTTGTCTATAAGCTTTACCATCAATATCACCCTCTGTTTTCTGAACCTTTACCTCCAAACCATTTTTACCTTTATAGAAAGTTTCGAGGTATGGTAGCCACTCAAGATTGCCTGAAGATATTTCATCCAATGAAGATTCCATTTTTGCAGTAAAAGTAGTATCAACCAGATCAGGAAAATGTTCTTCTAATAGAGCAGTAACAGCAAAAGCTGTAAAAGTTGGAGCCAAAGTATTGGAAGATATATTCGCATAACCTCTATCAACTATGGTCCCAATAATGCTTGCATAGGTAGAAGGTCTTCCAATCCCTTCTTTTTCAAGAACTTTAACTAATGCAGCCTCTGTATATCTTGCAGGTGGTTTAGTTTCATGAAAAGTAGATTCCTTATTAGTAACTTCAAGACATGTTCCAGTTGTTAAGTTTGGGAGAATAATTTCTTGTTGTTCAAGGGATGAACTTGGGTCATCACTTCCCTCGACATAAGCTCTGAAGAATCCTGCGAAATCAATACTTTTCCCGCTCGATTTAAATAATCCATCCCCTACGCTAATTTCAGCATTAATCATTGTTAGCCTAGCTTCCGCCATTTGACTAGCTACTGTTCTTTTCCAAATTAAATCGTAAAGTGATAAGTCTCTACCAGTTAGATTAGTTTCCTTTGGTGTTTTAAATACCTCACCTGCCGGCCTAATAGCTTCGTGAGCTTCTTGAGCATTTCTTGCAGTTGAATTAAATTGTCTTGGTGAGTTAGATAAATATTCTTTTCCATACATAGAACTGACACATTCCCTTGCAGCTCTTGTGGCTTGTTCGGAGAGATGAACTGAATCAGTTCTCATATATGTAATGAAGCCTCTCTCATAGAGGCCTTGTGCACATCTCATAGTTTCTCTTGCAGATAAACGAAGCTTCCTATTTGCTTCTTGTTGTAATGTGCTAGTTGTAAATGGAGGAACTGGCTTACGAGTGGATGGCTTTTTTTCGATTTTTGAGACTCTCCAATCCTCGGAGGAAAAAGTCTTTAATAATTCATTAACTTTATCTTCTCCAATTATTAGAGATTTATTTCCTTGTTTTAATTTGCCGGTCTGTTCATCGAAATCGGAACCATTAGAAATTCTTTGACCCTTTAAACTAAATAATTTAGTTTCGAAAGTAACATTATCTTTTACAAGTAAAGCTTTTATCCCCCAGTAACTAGCTTTTTTAAAAGATCTTCTTTCTCTCTCTCTTTTAACAAGAAGTCTTACAGAAACTGATTGAACACGACCAGCAGATAATCTGGGGGCTACCTTCTTCCAAAGTAAAGGAGATAATTCATATCCAAAAAGCCTATCCAATATTCTTCTGGTTTCTTGAGCCTGAACAAGTTCCATATCAATTTCTCTTGTTTTATCTAAAGCTTTATTAATTGCCTTTTTTGTAATTTCATGAAAAACCATTCTCTTAGTTGGTATTTTAGGCTTCAGTATTTGAAGAAGATGCCAGCTAATACTCTCTCCCTCTCTATCTTCATCAGTTGCAAGTAAAAGTTGGGTAGCACCTTTCAAAGCATCTTTCAGCTCTTTAACAACCTTTTTCTTATCTTTTGGAACTATATAAAGTGGTTCAAAATCCTCTGTTGTATTAACTCCTATCCTTGACCATTTTTCCTTTTTAACCGCAGCAGGTATTTCAGCAGCTCCTTTTGGAAGATCTCTTACGTGTCCCATTGAAGCGAGAACTTCATAATTAGAGGGCAAAAACTTTCTTATAGTTTTTGCTTTGGTGGGACTTTCAACAATAACAAGTGTGTGATCCAAGGTTTATTTCAAAAATTGGTGTTTTTGTTCAGTTAGGGCATATTATGATTATTTGAAGCTTTTTCAAGTAATTTCTTCTGAAAATTTCAAAAATCATACCCACAA
Organism: uncultured Prochlorococcus sp.; assembly: GCA_902536775.1. GTDB lineage: Bacteria > Cyanobacteriota > Cyanobacteriia > PCC-6307 > Cyanobiaceae > Prochlorococcus_A. Next base: position 47,994 of record CACAYX010000007.1, on the reverse strand, counting down.
ATTATAATCAAGTTAAGATTAACTCTTAGACCCTTACAATCAAACATCTAATTTAATCCAATTTAATAAAGTGCCCAACGAAATCTTTACAATTAATTTAAATGCTCAAGCCATTATTCCAGAGGCTTTTATTTTATTAGGTATTGTTGGAACACTTCTTGTAGATTTAGCTGGAGAAAAAACTGCATCAAAATGGGCACCAATAATATGCTATTTATCAATTGGAAGCTCTCTTGTTAGTTTGACATTGCAATGGAGTAATCCGGTAGAAAGCGCATTCCTTGGGTCCTTTAATTCAGATAATTTAGCAATCGCATTTAGAGCAATAATATCTTTATCAACCTTAGTATCTTTACTTATAAGTTGGCGGTATACAGAACAAAGTGGTAGCCCTATTGGCGAGTTTGCTGCAATAGTTCTTTCAGCCACCCTTGGGGCAATGCTTTTGTGTGGATCTACTGACCTTATTAGTGTATTTATATCTCTGGAAACTTTATCTGTAGCAAGCTACTTACTTTCTGGTTACCTCAAGAGAGATCCAAGAAGTTCAGAAGCGGCCTTAAAATACCTCCTTGTTGGATCAGCTGCTGCTGCTGTTTATTTGTATGGATCCTCTTTTCTTTATGGATTAAGTGGTTCAACAAACTTAGCGACAATAGGCTTAGAGATTATCAATAAGCCATCCTTCATTACTTCACTAGCTCTTGTATTTGTCTTATCAACAGTTGCATTTAAAATTGCTGCTGTTCCCTTTCATCAATGGACTCCTGATGTATATGAGGGTTCACCTACTCCTGTAGTAGCTTTTTTATCTGTTGGTTCAAAAACAGCGGGCTTTGCATTTGCAATAAGAATATTAAGCACAACTTTCTCTTCTTTTGACGAAGAATGGAAACTTTTATTTACTATTTTGGCCATATTAAGCATGGCTCTAGGAAATGTTGTAGCTCTAGCTCAAACCTCAATGAAAAGGATGCTAGCTTACAGTTCTATTGGACAAGCTGGATTTGTAATGATTGGAATAGTATCTGGCACACAAGATGGTTTATCAGCAGCTGTTTTATATTTGGCTGCATATTTGTTTATGAATTTGGGTGCATTTTCTTGCGTAATACTTTTCTCACTAAGAACTGGTTCTGACAGAATTCTTGATTACTCAGGACTTTACCAAAAAGATCCTCTCATTACATTAGGCTTAAGCCTTTGTCTTCTATCTCTTGGAGGCTTACCTCCAATGTTAGGATTTTTTGGAAAGATATACTTGTTCTTTGCAGGTTGGGCAAATCATCAATATCTATTAGTAATAGTTGGATTAGTAACTTCAGTTATATCTATTTATTACTACATTTCAGTGATAAAAATGATGGTAGTTAAAGAACCACAGGAAGCTTCTGAAATAGTCAAATCATATCCCCCAATTAATTGGGGAATTGTAGGATTACCTCCCTTGAGAATTGCACTTTATACTTGTGTCGCAGTAACTGCTCTTGGAGGAATTCTGTCTAATCCTCTTTTTAAATTAGCTAATACAGCAATTTCAGAAACTCCTTTCTTACAAGATATTATTGCTACAGCAAATAATATTTCCTAGAAGAATTCTTCAATAAATGTTTAAGAAAGTCGCGAGTTTAGAAAATATATCTAAAACATATGGTAAAGAAGATCTAACTGTTAAAGCCTTAGACAGCATAAACTTAGAAATTTATAAAGGTGATTATTTAGCTGTAATGGGAGCAAGTGGCTCAGGCAAAAGTACAGCTATGAATATTATTGGATGTCTAGATAGACCATCTGAAGGTATTTATAAATTAAATGGTATTCCTGTTGAGAATTTATCTGATGATGAGCTCGCAGAAATACGCAACCAAAAATTAGGCTTCGTTTTTCAACAATTTCATCTTCTTTCGGACGCAACTGCACTTGAAAACGTAACTTTGCCAATGATTTATGCTGGTATTGAGCCTGAGCAAAGATTAGAGCGAGGTAAGAATGCCTTAAAAAAAGTTGGCCTTTCAGAAAGAATGAATAATCGCCCAAACCAATTATCCGGAGGTCAACAACAACGAGTTGCTATAGCGAGGGCTATTATCAATAACCCCGCAATTTTGTTAGCAGACGAACCTACTGGAGCACTAGATTCAAAAACCACTGAAGATGTATTAGATCTTTTTGACAAACTGCATGAATCTGGAATAACTATAGTTTTAGTTACTCATGAAGATGAAGTTGCAAATCGCGCAAAAAAAATTGCCAGATTTAAGGATGGAAGAATAGTTGAATTAAAAGTTAATTAAATTCAAAACCTTCTAATTACCTTCAGTTGAGTTTCATTTTCAATTCTTAAATTCCCATTCGAATCAATATCTCTAATTTTCCATGAATGAGGACAATAACCACTAGGTAAAAAACTTTTAGTAAGAAACTTATTTGCAGATTTAATCACATATTCTTTTTTCTTATTAGATTCAATTGCATCATTAAAAGCTTTAAGAACTTTGGCTGTCCAATAATGATTATTAATATTTTTAGTTTGAAGTACTTGTGATAATGAAATACCTTCTGATGGAGTGTAATTTAAAACATTCATGCCAATTCCTACTCTTACATAGATAATTTCTTTGCCTCTTGTTATCACCCTTGGTAAAAATCCAATCAACTTTTTTGAACCAAAAAAAATATCATTTGGCCATTTCAAAGAAACATTTATATTCTCTTGTATGAGCATTTCACATAACTTAATACCTAAAGACAAATTAAATATTTGACATGCAAATTCTTTTGAAAATATTGGGTAAGCTGCACTTAACCAAATCCCGCCTTTTGGAGAAACCCAAGTTTTTGAGTTTTGGCCAACACCTGAGAACTGTTCTCTTGCGATTACCGCTACTGGCTGATTTTTCTTTATTTCAGAATATTCAAGCAAGTTTGATAGCTCATTTTCGGTACTTTTACATTTTATTTTGTGATGAAGTGTCCAGGTTGGATATTGACCCTGAATTTTTTTTAAATAAAAAACTGTCTTAGCTGTAGGTCCAATAACTTTCACAAATTCTTTATTAAAACAACGAGCATCTTTTAATAGATTAGATTAACTTTAGTCTTAAATAAGTAAATTTTACAAATTGGACAAAAAGTATTTACCAAGAGTGAATAGAAGGAATCCACATCCATTAAAAAATTGTCTTGATAATTTCAAAAAATCCTGCGGAGACTTAGATAAACTCACTAAAATCAACGAAAACTGGAAGAACTTAATCGGCTTAGAACTATGTCAAGAATGTAAACCATTAAATATTGAAAAAAAAATACTTACTATTGCAGTAAATCATCCACAGTGGCGCCAAGCTTTAATCTATAACAAGCATAAATTAAAAGAGAGAATCGAGAAAATTGGAATAACTTTGAATGAAATAAAAATAATACAAAATTATGAAATTAAAAATAAAAATATCAAAGCTACTAATGCAAAGATAGTTTGGGCAAAGCATCCAAGCAGAATCAATCAAAATAATATGTGCATTTGTACTCTTTGTAATTCCCCCACTCCTGAGGGCGAAATCAAAAGATGGGGGAAATGTTCATTTTGTTGGAGAAAAATAAAAAACTAAATTCTTTATTTAGTTAAGATTAGTATTACCATTTGCCCCCCTAAAATAGTCATATATTCAGCTTTTTTAAATCCAACTTCCTTAGCAATATTTATAAGCACATTTTTCTTTGGAAAATTACTAATACTTTTTTCAATATATGCGTACTCTGGACCTAAATTAAAAAGCCGCGAAATGGTTACTACAATTAATCTCAAATAAATTTTCTGAAAAATATTGGATAAAGAATTTCTTGTTGAGTGATGAAAATCCAAAAATCCTGCCCTTCCCTTATCCTTCAAAAGATCAAAAACTTTTTTTATTCCTCCTTCAACATTATTCAAGTTTCTAAGCCCATATGACATGCAAATTCCGTCAAAATTTTTTGAATAATCATTAATTTCTAATACATCTTTAATTTCCCACTTAATAAATGTATTTTTTTTAAGCTCTGATTTTTTTTTTGCAATATTTAAGATATCCTCTGCACTGTCAATCCCAGTAATTGAACCCCTTGGACTAACTCTCTCAGAAATTAAGAATGCTAAATCTCCAGTTCCACAGCATAAATCTGCCCAATCTTCACCATTTAAAGGTTCCAACAAATTAACTAATTTCCTTTTCCATAATCTGTGCAGCCCAAAACTTAATAGATTATTTAAAAAGTCATATTTATAAGAAATTTTATTAAATAAATTTTTGACTTCGATAGTTTTTGTGAATTTCATTTTTAAATTTTTAAATTATTTTTTTTGGTACTAACCTAAATTTTTTATTCATATGGTCTAATTGGAAGTTTTTTTTCGAGGAGGAAAGTCTTTATTTCTCTTAAAGAAAGTTTCTTATCATGAAGTAATGATGCTAAAAGTGCGGCAGATGCTCTGCCTTCATTAAAAACATCATAGATATCTTTTAAACAACCTGCTCCTCCAGAAGCAATTACTGGAATATTAACAATATTGGTAACAGATTCAGTCAGATGTAAATCATATCCATTCTGCGTGCCATCACCATCCATTGAAGTAAGCAAAATTTCCCCTGCGCCTAATTTCTCAACTTTCTTTGCCCAACTTAATACATCTATTCCAGTATTTTCTCTCCCTCCTTTTACATATACCTCCCATTCATCAGTCTTATTAACTTTTCTTTTAGCATCAATTGCTATCACGATACATTGATTACCAAATTCTCTAGAACTTTTAGAAATTAAATCTGGATTTCTAACAGCGGAAGAATTCAAACTCACTTTGTCCGCTCCAGCTCTTAAAAGATCATTAATTGAAGAAACAGAATCTATTCCTCCACCTACTGTAAATGGGATTTTTACTGATTTTGCAGTCCTAGAGACAAGGTCAACTAATGTATTTCTATTTTCTACACTAGCTCTAATATCTAAGAATACTAATTCATCTGCGCCCTCATCAGAATACCTACAAGCCAATTCAACAGGATCGCCTGAGTCTCTCAAGTTAACAAAATTTACACCTTTAACCACTCTGCCATGGGCGACATCTAAACAAGGAATTAAACGAAGAGCTACCATTTTAGTAAAAATTGTCCAAATGCTGTTAATCTTGCATAATAGCTTTTATTTTACCTCTTATGGCTGAAACAAAATTATTACCCAAAATCGGTAGTAAAATCAAAATTAACATTAATAAAGTAAAAGATAGACTACCAGCTAAATTAATCGATCAAATATCCTCGAATCCTAAAGCCGTAATAACAGGCTATAAAATGACAGACGGCAGAAGTATTGGGATCACCGCAAAATTTCAAAATGGTGAGCAAAATTGGTTTTTCCCAGAAGAAATTGAGAAAGGTTAAAGAGTAAAGTGAATGATCCAAAACAACTATTAGGAATTAAGGGTGCCTCTGAAACATCAAGTATATGGAAACTCCGTATACAGTTAATGAAACCCATAACGTGGATCCCTTTGATATGGGGAGTTATTTGTGGAGCTGCTGCAAGTGGGAATTTTAAATGGACATTGAGTAATGTTCTAGCTTCATTAGCATGTATGTTGATGAGTGGACCACTTCTGGCTGGTTATACCCAAACTATAAATGATTTTTTTGATAAAGAAATTGATGCAATTAATGAACCAAATAGACCAATTCCCTCTGGCAAAATTTCAATTAAAGATGTAAAAATACAAATCTGGGTATTACTTATAGCAGGTTTAATAGTTGCTTTTCTATTAGATTTATATGCTAAGCACAGCTTCCCCTCCGTCTTACTTTTGGCATTAGGAGGTTCCTTTGTTAGTTACATATATTCTGCTCCACCACTCAAATTAAAACAGAATGGTTGGCTTGGGAATTATGCATTAGGAGCATCTTATATAGCTTTACCTTGGTGGGCAGGACAAGCGCTGTTTGGGAAATTAACTATCGTGACGGCGATACTTACCCTTGCTTATAGCCTATCAGGACTTGGAATTGCCGTTATTAATGATTTCAAAAGTGTTGAAGGAGATTCAAAGCTAGGCTTAAATTCTCTACCAGTAGTATTTGGAATTAAAAATGCAAGTAGAATAAGTGCAGGACTGATTGACATTTTTCAATTAGCAATGGTTTTAGTATTAGTCATTATTGGTCAACATTTAGCCTCTGTAATTTTGGTTTTGTTGGTAATTCCACAAATTACATTTCAAGATATGTGGTTACTAAGAGATCCTCTAAAGTTTGATGTCAAATATCAAGCAAGTGCCCAGCCGTTCCTTATAACTGGAATGTTAGTTACAGCTTTAGCGATAGGACATAGTTTTTTAGTTGCTTAAGGTGCAAAAGATTAAATTCAAATCTTTTGTTTTAATAATTCCAATATTAATTTTTTCTGGAATATCTTTTTATTTTTTTATTTTAATATTTAGTACATTAAAATTAGACTTATCTAAAAATAAAAAGTTTCGGGAAACCAAATATTCTTATGTAATATTATCTTCTGATAATAAGATAATAAGCAAATTAAGCCGCAAATTTGAAATAAATAATAGTTATCATAAAATTCCATTTTTTCTTAAACAATCTTTTATATCTTCTGAGGATAAAAGATTTTATAAACATAATGGAATAGATTTAAAAAGTATTTCTCGTGCCCTTATTCAAAATATTAGAAGTGGTTATGTTAAAGAGGGAGGAAGTACGATTACACAACAAGTTGCTAGATTACTTTTTCTAAATAATGATTTAAGTTTTCAAAGAAAAATCAAAGAAATATTTATATCACTCATACTTGAATTTAGATATGACAAAAATCAAATTTTTAAATTATATTTAAATAATATTTATCTAGGATCAGGAGCATACGGCGTAGACGAGGCTGCCCAAGTTTATTTTGGAAAATTTATAGAAGAATTAACATTATCAGAGATCGCATTAATTGCAGGATTAGCTCCAGCTCCATCAATTTATTCACCTTATCAAAATTTAGAGTTAGCTATTAAAAATAGAAATAAAGTTCTTGAATCAATGTATGTTGATGGATATATTTCTCTTGCAAATAAGAATAAGGCTATTAAAGAAAAAATAAAATTAAATTATCAAACAGCTGATAATTTTTTAGATGATAGATTACTAATAAAATTTATTCTTCAGGAAACAGATAAAAAAATTGGAAGTAAAAATGATTATAAATTTTTAAGAATTAAATCTTCTATCAATAAAGATTGGCAAGAAAAAGGTCAAAAAATATCAAGATATGCAGGGCCTAAAGAACTTGAATTTAGTCTGTTATCTATCGAATCAAACACAGGACTAATCAGGACAATGATAACCAGCAAAAATCCATCAATTAATGAATACAATAGAGTGATTTCATCTGTAAGACCTTTAGGTTCTACTTTTAAAATTATCCCTTATGCTGCTGCATTAATAGAAGGAATAAAATTAAGCGATGAATTTGAAGACTTACCATCATGCTGGGAAAGTTATTGCCCAAAAAATTTTTCAGAAGACTATAGAGGTTCAATATCTTTAATTGAATCATTTAAAAGTTCATCAAATATCGTTCCAATATCAATAACAAAAAAAATCGGCTTAAAAAATATTATTAATTTAGCGAATTCATTTGGACTAGGTTACGAGCAAGAGTTTGAGGAATTCCCATCATTAGCTATTGGTTCCTACGGAGATAATCTTTTAAACATCACAAATGCATATTCTGCAATAAACAATAATGGGAAGATTCAAAACCCTGAAATCATAGAAAAAATAGAATCATTTAAAAAACAACCTATTTGGGAAAACAAATCTATTTCAAAGAAAATATTAGATTTAAAAGTAAACAAGAAAATAAATAAACTTCTTGAAAAATCTGTAAAAGAAGGCACTTCAAAAGCAGCCTCTATAAAAGGGAAGAAAATTTATGGGAAAACAGGAACATCTGATGGAAATAAAGATCTCTGGTTTATTGGTTCCATTGATAACCTTACAACAGGGATCTGGATAGGTTACGACGATAACAAGGAATCTGAATTATCTAGTGGGAATGCAGCTTATTTATGGAAGAAGTTCATAACTGAAATTTATAAAATTCCAATTAAAAAATAAATTATATTTTTAAGATTTATAAGAAATTATTGCAGAATAAAATCCATCACCAGGATAATCCAAGCTAGGTAAAATTTGCTTTTGGCTAACCAATTTTAAAGTTTTGTTTTTTTCAATAAATCGTTCAATTAATAGATTATTTTCATCGGGACAAATAGTACAAGTTGAATAAACTAAAGTTCCCTCTTTTTTCAAAAGAGGGAAAATACTCTCCAAAAGTTTTTCCTGTAATAAAGTTAAAGATTTTATTTTTTCTTTACTTAAAGACCATCTAGAATCTGGATTTCTGGAAAGAGTTCCAATCCCAGAACAGGGAGCATCTAACAAAATCTTATCAAAATAAGATAAAAACTTAGGATTTAATTCAATCAAACTCGTAGCATCAGCCTTAAGGGTATTAACAGATTTCAAATTTAACCTTTCTAAATTTGATTGCAGTATTTTCAATCTTTTTGCTGATCTATCTACGGCAATGATTTCAGCACTATCATTTGTTAATTCTGCAAGGTGGGTAGACTTACTTCCTGGAGCTGCACAAGCATCTAAAATCTTTTCACCTTCTTTTGGATTTAAGAGAGGTGCTATCCACTGAGAAGATCTATCTTGAATTGTCCAAAGTCCATCACTATATCCTGGTAAATTTTTTATAGATCTTGGATTAGATTTTAAAGAAATTCCATTATGTAAATCTTTAATAATTTCAGCATCAATTTTATTTTCATCAAGTACTTTCAAAAATTTATCCAAATTAGTTTTTAATTGGTTAATTCTCAAATCAATTGATGGTTTTTTATTAAATGCCTTAATGATATTTTCACCCTCGTGATTTCCGACCCATTTATAAAGATCCTTTACAAGCCATAATGGAAATGATTCAAGATATGAAATTCTTTCTTTTCTATCAGAAGATAATTCCGGAAAAATTTTTTGTTCTAATTTTCTTGATGCATTTCTCAATATAGCATTTACAGTTCCCGCTAAACCATTTAAATCTGTTTTTTTAGCTACCTCTACAGTGGTAGAAATAGCAGCGGGAAATGGAATTTTATCCATTTTCAATAGTTGATATAAACCTATATGTAGAAGCCATCTTAACTTTGGAGGCTGATTTTTATGAGTAATTTTTGATGTATGATCCGTCCAAAGATCAAGAAATTTTCTATACCTTATGCATCCAAAAGATAATTCCGTAATAAAAGCTATATCAAGAGAATTAAATTGATAATTTTTTAAAACCTTTTCAAGAGCATGATCAGAAAAATAACCAGAACTAACTTTTAACAAAATTTCCCAAGCTGCCTTTCTTTGTAAATATCCTATGCTCAAAATATAATTTGTTTTTAAAGATAACTTTAATATACAAAAAATTCAAAAATTTAAACAACTTTTTCAATTGCAGTATTAAACCAAATAAAACCTAAGATAGAAATAAGTGACAGATTAAATCCTAAAAAAAGAAAGATATTTAAAGAGTGGATTCTTTCACGAAAAAATATTTTTTTTTCTTCTTGATACTTCATTATTAAAATAAAAACTTATTCAGGATTTCAAATAGCAACCAATATTGATAGATCCTGCATCAAGCATTCTGCCTAATTTAATTGCTATGGATTCTTCCAACCTAGTGAAATTAGATTGATGAGTAGTTATCCAATCTAATTCAGAAAAAGTGATAATTCCCGTCGAATTACTTTTTAAAAAAAGTGTTCCAATTTCCATCAGATAAATCTAATAAGTTTCTAAGTTAACATCCGTAATTAATATTTCTTCATAACATAATATTCTTTTAATTTTTCAAAGAAAACTGTAGGTTATTACTCTTAATTTATTGAATATCTCTTAAAAATTTATCGGCTGTTTTTAAGTGATTATTTAATTTTTCCTCTGACATTTTATCGAGATTTCTCGTTAACATTGCCAGACGATATTGCTTTCTAAAAAAGCTTTCATTATCTTTAATAAATTTCCAAAATAAGCCATCCCATATTTCACACCATGGGCCACTTTTAAAATTAGACATTTTTTTTACATAATTAGAGCTTGATATATATGGCTTTGTTGAAAAGATACCGCCATCACTAAACTGACTCATTCCGTAAACATTTGGGACCATAACCCAATCATAGGAATCAATAAACATTTCCATAAACCATTTATAAACTTGGTTTGGGTGAATTCTACATAGAAGCATAAAGTTGCCAACAATCATTAGCCGCTCAATATGATGACAATAACCAAATTTAATAATATTTTTTATAACAACGTCTACTGGTTCAATTCCTGTATTTCCTTGATAAAAAGATTTTGGAATTGGCTTATCTTCAAAATTCCAAAAATTACTATTTCGCATCTTTGTTCCGTACTTTTTGTAGACGAGGCAAATAAATTCTCTCCATCCAATAATTTGACGAACAAAACCCTCTAAAGAGTTAATAGGAACATTATTATTTTTTGCAAAAAGTAATGCTTTATTAACTACTTCATCTGGGGTTAATAAGCCGCTATTTAAAAGAGGAGAAAGTAAACTGTGCCATAAAAAAGAATTTTCTTTAGAAATAGCATCCTCATAATCTCCAAAGGAGAAAAATCTATGTTTAAAAAAATCATTTAACCATTCATCTGCCTCTGCAAAATTAGTTGGATATAAAAAGTTATTACTTTCTCCAATAAACTCAATATCAAAATTGGCTAATGAACTTTCTGCGTTAACTACAAATTTATTTTTTTGTAATTTAGGTGAATCGGGTATATTTATTTTTTTTGGTAATTTTTTTCTGTTCATTTCATCGAAACTCCATTTACCACCTACAGGTGTATCATCAGGATTAATTAATATTTTTTGGCTCTTTCTTTGATTCTCATAAAATCTCCCCATAAGAGGTTTTTTTGCATTTGATGCAAATAAATCTTTTAAATCTTCACTGGTCATAAACATAGGAGAAGGCAAAATATTTAAAGCTAAATTATTACTTTCAACAAAATTATTAATCCTCTTCATTATTAAAAAATCATGAGGGTCAATGAGATTTATTTTCTGATATTTATTTTTAATAAATTCCGATAAGTAATCAAGTGTAGAAACATTATTCTTGTTTTCGATATATAAAACTTTAAAGCCAGATATTTCTAAATAATTTTTATAAGCGAGCATAGATGCTCTATGAAAAACTAACTTATTTTTATGGTTAATTAATTTATGAAATTTATCATTTCCAAAAAATAATGAGTCTTCCAAAATCAAAACTTCACAATTTATTTTTAAGATTGGGCTTTCTCTAAAAAGTTGATTCGGGAAAATAATTGATACTTGTTTCATCTGTGCGACTTCCTGTTACTGCATCTTTTTGAACAGTAGATAACATCATCCCAACATTTTTTCCATTTTTTACGCCACTCAAACGGCCTATTGCAAACAGGACAAGTTTTAGTAGAAAGATTTTTCAAAATTTATAATTTTCTTTTATGAGTAGATTTAAATCTAGTTGAATCTTTAAGGGCCATATGTTTTGTATTTCTTCCAGAAACTCTCTTTCTCCAGACTTTGAAAGATTTGGGTTTAAGATTTTGACGCATAATTTTTATCGCATCTTCCTCTTTTAAACCAAATTGATACTCGATAGCTTCAAAGGGTGTTCTATCTTCCCAACACATTTCTATTATTCTGTCTATGTCGATACTTTGCATATTTATTGTTCACATTTTGAGGTACAAAGTTTTTCAATATCGGATCTACCTGTAATTTGAAGTCTATATTTTGCCCAATATCTGTAAACCAGTCTCAATAATGGAGATAAGAGTTTAATCTTCAAGGGATAATAAACCCAACCTAAACCAACTAATTCATAAGAATATTCAAGTACATCTAGTCCCCTAATAATTTCACCATTTTCAATAATCCCATGCAGGTTTGACATAGCTTCTGAATATGAGATGTCATTAAAAAGACTTTGATCATAATCCTTACTATTTATATCTATAAATGCAATTTGATTTAAGGTATCTCTTTTTTTAAGAAAATTTATTTCTCTCAAACAAAGTGGACAACCACCATCGAATAAAAAGGTTAATTTATTTTTCATATTTTTATTCAAATATAGAAATTAAATAACTTTTTTGTGGAATAAAAAATTTTTTTTAGAGTACAAGCTTTATAAAGCCTTAATAATTGCCAGTTCTAATTTAGTGAAATTATATTATCTTATTAATTAATAAGCCATTGATTAAGGGATACATCAATGGTTTAAAACTATTTATGATCAGTCATCTAGAAGATGAACTCCTTCTCCTACGTCAGGAGTGAATTTACAATATTTCTCAAAAATAATTCCAACTCCTCTCATTTTTTCTCCTAATTCGTCGTTAAATTTATTCCATTCTTCCGATTCACGATCAGGTAAATCCCACCCTTGTTTTTCTACCATACTTGTTATTACTGTATAATCCCATTCTATGTATGCCATTGAGTTAATTTAAACTACCAAAATATTATAAACCAAGAGATTTAATAGGTAATCAATATTTTTTGAATATAATCTAAAAGTGTGAAAAAATTATAAATGTCAATTTTGCCAAGAAGATTTGAACGAATCAAAAGTGTTTTAGATTGCAGAATGAAAAACTTGACTGTTTTAGTTGAGGATGTCAATAAACCACATAATTTATCTGCAATATTAAGGACATGTGATGCGGCAGGAGTTTTCGAAGCAAATTTTATTAGCAAAACGAATGCCGTTAAGACTTTTAATAGTACTGCTCAAGGAAGTCAAAAATGGGTAAAACTGAATAATCATGAAAATACTATCACGGCAATATCTGATTTAAAGAATAAGGGTTTTAAATTATATGGAACAACTCTTAATAGTGAATCAGTAGATTATAGAAATTTTGATTATTCCCAAGATACATGTTTTGTTTTAGGAGCAGAAAAATGGGGACTAAGTAATGAACTTATATCAATGGTTGATCAATCAATTTCTATACCTATGAGAGGTATGGTTCAATCTCTGAATGTTTCAGTTGCTGCTTCTATATTATTATTTGAAGCTGTTCGCCAAAGAAAAAATAAAGGTATATTACCCTCTAATGGAGAAGGGTTAAATATAGATGAATATCAAAAAACACTTTTTGAATGGTGTTACCCAGAATTAGCTACGGTGCATAAAAAATCAGCTAAAGAATATCCAAAGTTGAACGATCAAGGAGAACTTGATTCTATTACAGATAACTAAATTTATTCAGAATTTTGACTATCAAAAATTTCTTCAAGGTCCTCTCCTATAAAAGAAAGACCTAAAACTAAAAAAAACATTGCCAAACCTGGGAACAAAGCAGTCCACCAGATACCTGTAGGTAAAGCGGCAAGAGCCAGATTTAAATCACTTCCCCACTCTGGGACATCTGCAGGAACGCCAAGGCCTAAAAATCCTAAACTTCCTAATACCAAAACAGCATCTGCAGCATTTAGGGTAAGCAGAATAGGCAATGGTGTTATTACATTTGGGAGAATATATTTAAAAATAATTTTTTTGACATCTGTTCCTGCAACTTGAGCTGCCTCCACATAAGTTTCGGATTTAACCAATATTGTCTGATTTCTGATTAATCTAAAATATTGAGGAGAGTAAACAATACACAATGCCAAAGCCGCATTAAGGATACCCTTACCCAATACAAAAGCCACAACAACTGAAAGCAAAATTACAGGTATTGAAAAAATAGTATCCATTATTAGTGATAAGCATTTATCAAAAAAACCACCAAAATATCCACTTAATAATCCCAATGGCAAACCCAAACCTAATGAAAAAAGAATAGCTAAAAATACGACTTCTATCGCTAATGATGATCCTTGCAAAGTTCTTAAGCAAACATCTCTTCCTAATCTATCTGTTCCACAAAAATGTTTAAGAGAAGGAGGGGCAAAGATATCATTGCTTAACGTTGAAAATGAATAGCCAAAAAAATTATTGGCCTCTAAAAATTTCATTATTAAAACAACAAGAAGATAAAAAATTACAATTAAAAATCCAGCTTTTCTGATATTTGCGCCGACACGATTAAATGAGTTAATATCCAAAATCTTTTTTAAAAGATATAAATGAAATATACCCAATTCTTTTAAAAATAAATAGCTTTAAATTTTAAATTAGAAGAAATTACTGGTTTAATTTCAAGACTGCCATAAAAGCTTCTTGAGGGACTTCAACTTTACCCATTGCCTTCATCCTCTTTTTACCTTTGGCTTGTTTCTTTAAAAGTTTCTTTTTCCTAGAAATATCCCCGCCATAACATTTAGATAAAACATCTTTTCGCAAAGCACTTATGCTTTCACTTGCAATAATCCTGCTACCGATTGATGCTTGAATAGGTATTTTAAATTGTTGTTTTGGAATAAGTTCTTTTAATTTCTCAACTAAACTTCTGCCAATTCCATAAGCCTTATCTTTATGAACAATAGAAGTTAATGGATCTGCTCTTTCTGAATTTATTAGAACATCTAATCTAACAAGGTCATTTTTTCTATAGCCAATCAAATGATATTCCATTGATGCATAACCTTGGGTTCTACTTTTCATTTGATCAAAGAAATCTGTAACAACTTCTGCTAATGGAATTTCATAAATCAAGGTAACTCGATCTGTTGTTATATATTTCATATCTATAAATACTCCCCTTCTTTCCTGACATAAACCCATTAATGTTCCATTAAATTCATTGGGAGCATAAATTTCCATTTTCACATAAGGCTCTTCTATTGATTCTCTAAGTTGTGGATCAGGAATTGTAGAAGGATTATCAATAAAGATATGTTCCTGCTGATTTAAATTAACTTTATAAATAACTGATGGTGCCGTTACGATTAGATCCAAGTCATATTCTCTTTCTAATCTTTCTTGAACAATCTCCATATGAAGAAGTCCTAGGAATCCGCACCTAAATCCGAAGCCCATTGCGCTACTGGTTTCGGGCTCATATTTTAAAGCTGCATCAGATAATTGTAATTTTTCTAGTGATACTCTTAAATCTGGGAATTGATCAGCATCAGTCGGGAATAAGCCACAAAAAACCATAGGATTTGCTGTCTTATATCCAGGCAAAGGATCATTGGCAGGTGAATTTAAAAGAGTAATCGTATCTCCCACTCTCGCATCAGCAACTGATTTTATAGAAGCAGCTAAATAACCAACTTCTCCTGCATGTAATTCATCAACTTGCTGCTGATCAGGCGCCATTATTCCTATCTCATCTAGTTCATAATTTTTCTTACTTGCCATTAATAATATTTTTTCTCTCTTATTTAGAGACCCAGATATCACCCTAAAATAAACAATAACTCCTCTGTATGGATCATAATAAGAATCAAAAATCAGTGCCTTTGTAGGTAGTTTAATTTCATCTTGAGGGGGAGGTACTCTTCTTACAATTGCTTCCAAAATATCTTTAATACCAACTCCAGTTTTTGCTGAACAATTTATTGCATTAGATGTATCAAGTCCAATAATTTCCTCTATTTCTTGTTTTATTTTTTCAGCATCAGCCCCTGGTAAATCAACTTTATTTAAAACAGGAATTATCTCAAGATTATTTTCTAAGGCAAGATAAACATTAGCTAAGGTTTGAGCTTCTACTCCTTGACTTGCATCAACAACAAGTAAGGCGCCTTCACAAGCTTGAAGAGATCTACTAACCTCATAAGAGAAATCAACATGTCCTGGAGTATCTATTAAGTTCAAAACATATTCTTGGGAATCGTCAGCTTCATATTTCATCCTAGCGGCCTGCAACTTGATAGTAATTCCTCTCTCTCTTTCAAGATCCATACTGTCCAAATATTGTTCTTGCATATCCCTTTGCTGCACAGTACCAGTATCTTGAAGCAACCTATCTGCAAGGGTAGATTTACCATGGTCAATATGAGCGATTATGCAGAAATTTCTAATTTTTGAAACCGATATATCAGTCATATAGAAAGAAAAATTCTCCTCTTATTACATCTTGATTAATATTAGCTAATTAGAATTATGGATGGAAACCAAAAATGGAATTATTTCTTTTTTTAATTTCTTTTATGAAGGTACTGTAATTTCCAGAGACTGGTAGTTCTGGATAAATTAAGTCATTTAATTTTTTCTGAAGATTATGCTTATCGTTTAAAAATAAAACAGATTTTTCTAGAACCTCAACCATAATTGAAACCGCAGTACTTGCTCCCGGAGAGGCTCCCAATAAAGCAGATAATGATCCATCAGATGAATTTACAATCTCAGTTCCAAATTTCAAAGAACCACCACCTTCAGTTTTTTTAATTATTTGGACTCTTTGACCAGCATTCTTCAAATACCAATCAGAAGGATTAGCTGATGGCATCATATTCTTTAAATTCTCAACTCTTGAGTTATGGTTCTTTAATGATTGTGATATTAGGTAATTAATTAAATCGTTGTTCTTGAAACCAACGTCTAACATAGAAAAAATATTATTCTTTTTAATTGAACTAAATAAGTCAAAGTATGAACTTTGTTTTAGAAATTTCATTGTAAATCCAGCAAAAGGTCCATATAAAAGAAGTTTTTTATTATCAATCCATCTGGTGTCTAAATGAGGCACAGACATTGGTGGCGATCCAATATCAGCTTTACCATAAACTTTTGAGTTATGTTTTTCTGTTAGATCTTTTTTCTCGCAAATAAGCCATTTCCCACTAACAGGAAATACACCATAACTTTTTGCTTCTGGAATTTTTGATTTTTGTAAATAATTAATTGTTTTTCCACCAGCACCAAGAAAAACGTAGCCAGTTCTAATTGAAGTTTTTTTACCTTCAGAACTGATTTCTAGTTCCCATTGTTTTTTATCAATTTTCTTTAAATCTAATAATTCTGTTTTGTATCTAATTTCAACATTTTTGTTCAAGGAAACTAATGCCAAATACTCTTTAGTTAAAGCCTCAAAATTAATATCAGTTCCTCTACCTATTCTGGTAGCCGCAATTTGAGTAGATGGATTTCTATCTTTTGTTATTAAAGGAGCCCATGATGAAATTTCATCAAAAGATGTAGAAAATTCCATATCGATAAATTCAGGATTTTCGGCCATTTTCTGAAATCTTTTTTTTAAAAAAGAAATATTATCCTGACCAGACACAAAGCTAATATGAGGAATAAATTTTAGAAACTTCTTAATATCAATTTTCCCCGCTTCATACAATGAGGCCCATAAAGACATGGATGTTTCAAAAGAACGATTAATTGAGAGCGCTTTATCTATTTTTAGATTTCCTTTTTCATCTAAAGGGGTATAGTTTAATTCGCAATTAGCCGCATGTCCTGTACCTGCATTATTAAAAGCGCCAGTACTTTCACTTCCTGGAGCATTTAATTTTTCTATAATAAGAAATTTTATATCTGGTGAAACTTCTGAAATTAGCAGGGCTAAAGTACTACTCATTATCCCTGCTCCTACTAAGACTGCATCAAAGTAGCTATTGTCATTAGTGGGATTTTTAGATGAAGTCACAACAGAAAATTATCTTTTTTGCAATTAATCAGATTTCTTTCTAGGCTTATTATAAAGTTAATCCAAAATTATGAGTACTGAAACACTCTCGCTGACAAATGAAAATGTAGAAAAAGTCCTTGACGAGCTAAGACCTTTTTTAATTTCTGATGGAGGTAATGTAGAGATTGCAGAAATAGATGGCCCAATTGTCAAAGTCAGACTTCAAGGAGCATGTGGTAGTTGTCCAAGTAGCACTATGACTCTCAAAATGGGTATTGAAAGAAAGTTAAAAGAAATGATTCCTGAAATAAGCGAAGTTGTCCAGGTTTTATAAATTTTTTGAACTGAAATATATATATTATTTAGTTTTTAATTCCTTCAACAAAGATGATTCCATATCAAGGCAATCAATAGGAAGTCCTTGACCAATAGCGATTAAAAGAGGTGCAAGAATTCCTAAAGTAAAAACTAAATTTGATTGGCTTACATCATATTTACTCAAAGTAAAAGTTATCAAATAAATAATTGAAAAATAAGCATGTAGTGAAAAAAATTCTTTTGGCTTTAACACTGGCCACCTTAAAGTATTTCCCAAGAAATACAAAAAACCTGTCATAAATAAATAGTTACATGAAGATTAAACCAAATATAAACATAAACCTTTTTAGAGACTATTTATAAAAAAATTTACCTAAGATAATAATTAAAAAAACATTAAATCTTCGTTTCTATTTGTAAAAGCTAGACATGCAGTTAAAAATACGCTTATAATTATTTGGTAGCAACCGCTACTTTTCGTTCACCCTCATTTGAGGGCGCAGTTCGAGTCATACCATGGAACGGGGGATGGCCGTGTTGTCACATCGAAACATGACTACTTTAACTTACAGAGGTAAAAACTACGTTCAAAACAAAGAAGCTGCTAAAAAGCAACTTGTTGAACTTACCTACAGAAGAAACGTATACACCAACAGAATGGATGACGCTTCTTCAAGTAATGAAATAGCAGAATTAAATTACAGAGGTGTTAATTACACTAAATAATTTAATTAAAAAAATTAAAAGCCCCTTTTTCAGGGGCTTTTTTTTTGGCTATATTTATCAAGAGTCCTTTAAAAAATATGTCTGAAAGTTGCTGTAATACCAACACATCGAATAAAGCACCTAATCAATTCGATCATAAAGATGCGATTCAAGAAAGATATGGCTCAGCGGCACAAGAAAAAGAAAGTTGTCTTTGTACACCAGTTGGGTTTAATCCCGTTTTACTTGAAGCAATTCCTCAAGAGGTTATAGAAAGAGACTATGGATGTGGTGATCCAACAAGATATGTTCAAAAAAATGATATAGTCTTAGATCTTGGAAGTGGTAGCGGCAAAAATGCTTTCATTTGTGCCCAAATTGTTGGGAAAGAAGGGAAAGTTATTGGAGTTGATCAGAATCCTGACATGCTTTCTTTATCAAGATCAGCCTCTAAAGAAGTTACAAAAAATATAGGTTTCAACAATACAGAATTTCTAGAAGGTTCAATTGAAAAACTTGATGAATTAGATAAAGATTTAAATCCATTAATCGCAGATAAATCAGTTGATATTATTTTAAGTAATTGCGTTTTAAACTTGGTAAGTCCAGAATCTAGAAATAACCTTCTTAATAACATAAAAAGAGTTTTAAACGATAATGGAAGAATTGCAATTAGCGATATCGTCTCTAACAAAAAAGTTCCTTTAAGATTGCAAAATGATCATGATTTATGGACAGGATGTATTAGTGGAGCATGGTATGAGCCAGAGTTTATAAGTGATTTTAAAGAACTAGGATTTAAAAATTTAAAATTTGCACAAAGGAGTGCTGAACCTTGGAAAGTAATTGAGGATATTGAATTTAGAACAGTAACTTTAGTGGGCAATATTTAAAAAAAATTCAAGAGTTGTGAATATAATATAAATTTCCATGAGAAATAATCTAAGAGATCAAATACCCGCATTAAAAAATAAGTATTATTTCAACTATGGCGGTCAAGGACCATTACCAAAATCTTCTCTAGAAGCAATATTTAAAACTTGGGAAATTATCCAAGATTTAGGACCATTTACCAATGATATGTGGCCTTTTATTTACAAAGAAATATTGACCACAAAAAGAATCATTGCCCAAAAATTAGGTGTCAATTCAAAGAATGTAGCTTTTACCGAAAATATCTCTTCCGGTATGATTTTGCCCTTTTGGGGAATAAAAGTAGAAGAGGGAGAAGAGTTGTTAATAAGTGACTGTGAACATCCTGGAGTAGTGGCTGCGAGTCGAGAATTTTGCAGAAGAAATAAATTAATATTCAAAATTTTACCAATCCAAAAAATTAAAAATCTAAACGACGAAAATATAATTTTAGAGATTTTGAAAAATCTAAATAGTAAGACTAAGATCCTTATTATTTCTCATATCTTATGGAACTTTGGATATAAAATTCCTTTAAAACAAATTTCTATCGAATTAAAAAATAATCGAGAAGATTCTTATTTACTTGTTGATGGTGCCCAAACCTTTGGGCACATAAATATTGAAAAAGAAGTTTTTTATTCTGATTTATATTCAATAACTTCTCATAAATGGGCATGTGGACCAGAAGGACTTGGAGCCATTTATGTCTCAGATAGATTTGTTCATGAAACAGATCCAACAATAATTGGTTGGAAATCATTAAAAAAAGAACAAGGGATTTATGAGCCTGCAGATAATCTTTTTCATGATGATGCAAGGAAATTCGAAATAGCCACCTCTTGTATACCTTTACTTGCTGGGCTCCGGAATTCTTTAGATCTTTTGGATAAAGACTGCCATGCAAAAGAAAAAAACAAAAATATCAAAAATTTAAGTGGAAAACTTTGGGATGAATTAAATCAATCAAAGGGTGTTGAATTAGTTTTAGAAAAAAAATATTTAAATGGGATTGTTAGTTTTAATATCGAAAGTATTAAAGATAAGGATAAATTTGTAAAGAAACTTGGAGAAAAGAAAATTTGGATTAGAGTTTTAGAAGATCCAAAATGGTTTAGAGCATGCGTACATCAAATGACTACAGATGCTGAGATTGATTTACTTGCTAGAGAAATAAAAAAATATTGACTTAAAGATCTATTGATATAAAAAAAATTTAGTTTACCAAGGTATCTCCGAGTTGTCCCATGCAATAAATTTTCCTGTAGATTCTGGTGATTGATTTTTAATAATATTGATCAAGAATTGCGAGGATTTTTCTTTACTAAATAATTTATGTTCTGGAACAAATTTATGAAAAGGTCTAGATAAATCAGTATCTACTGTTCCTGGATGAAGTAATGTGATAGTAGCCTTTGGGAAACGTCTAGACCATTCAATACTTAAAGATTTAAAAAACTGATTTTGCGCAGATTTTGCAGCTCTATATGAATACCAACCTCCAGTTTGATTATCTCCGATGCTACCAACTCTTGCACTTATACTTGCAAAATTAAAATCAAAATCTTTTGGTATGAATTCTTCAATCGCTTTAGCTAACAAAATGGGAGAAAAGGCATTTATTGAAAAACTTTCCATCATATTTTTTTTATCAAGATGTTGTAATCTTTTTTCTGGCTGAATAGAATCACTATGAAGTCTTCCTGTAGCATTAACAACTAGTCTTAATTTTGAAGAATGATTTGATATTTTATTTTTCAACTGTAAAAGGGATTGAGAATCCTCTATATCTAATTCCCAAAAAGGATTAAATTCACTTTTTCTTCCACACAAAACAACATCTAAATCTTTTTCACTTTCATTCAGATCTTTAGCTAGTTGTGTTCCAATTCCACCTGCGCCTACAACTAAGGCTAAGCCTTTCATTTTATTAAAAATAACTCCATTGATTTTAAGAAACTTTTCTTGTGATTTGCGTAAAGATCTTTCTTATTTGATTAGGAAATTTTATTGAGACTTATTTTTTTCTTTTAATAATTTATAAGCTATTTTTCTATCATCAAAATTAATAACTTTATCATTGAGAATTTGGTAGTCTTCATGTCCTTTTCCTGCAATTAAAACAATATCTTTTTTATTGGCAAATTTAATAGATTCATTTATTGCTTTAAATCTATCAATTTCAATTATTATTTTTTCTCTTTTTTTTATACCCATCAAAATATCATTTACTATCTTTTGGGGTTCTTCTGATCTTGGATTATCTGAAGTTATAAAAATTTGATCAGACAACTCTTCAGCTATTGATCCCATTAAAGGCCTTTTACTACGATCACGATCTCCCCCACAGCCAAAAACAGTTATTAGTTTCCCTTCACAAAGTTTTTTAATTGATTGCAAAACTTTTTTTAATCCATCAGGAGTGTGGGCATAATCAACAATTACTGTTGGAAGAGATCTTGAAACGTCATTATTATCAATTTGTATTTTCTCCATTCTCCCAGGAGCTCCAGGGAAAGATTGTATTAACTTTGATAGATCTTTTAAAGAAAAATTAAGTTTATACAAAATTGTTATTGCTTGAATCGCATTCATTAAATTAAATTCACCGACAAGTGGAACAAAAAGTTGAATTTTTTCCCTAGGTGTATGAAAGATACAACTGGAACCACTTTCAGTAAATTTTTTATCTGTTACGAAAAAAAAATCATCATTTTCAAATTCACTTTCAGTAATCTTTGTAGAGACTAAGAAAGATCTTTTTTCAAGATCAGATGATAATTTAGATATCCAATGGTCATCATTATTTAATACACAAATCCCATCTTTTTCTTTTAAGTAAGGTGGGAAAAATAATTTTCTTTTTGTTTGAAAATATGATTCCATATCTGAGTGATAATCAAGATGATCTTGAGTTAAATTAGTAAAAATAGCCGCCTCAAATTCGCATCCTGATATCCTGTTTTGAGCAATAGAATGAGAACTTACCTCTAATATCGCGAATTCAGATTCTGCCTCAACAGCAGCATTTAATTTCTTTTGGAGTTTATCGGCGAAATCAGTTGTATGAAGAGCCACTTCTGAAAAGCCAGGCCATCTATTGAGCAAGGTCCCAAATAATGCAGTCTTTTTCCCTAATTTTTTTAAAAGATATTCCAATAAAAAAGTAATTGTCGTTTTTCCATTTGTACCCGTAACACCAATAAGTTTAAGTTTTCTTGAAGGCCTATTCCAAAACTCAGCGACTATTTGACCAAAAATATAATCTAAATTATCCTCTATAACCAAAATCCTTTCTCGATCAATAGATGCAATTTTCTCTTTTGCAGCAGACCCAATAATGGCAGCCTCTGCACCATTTTCAATTGCCTCAATACAATATTTTCCTCCATCAACATTTAAGCCAGGCATACCTAAAAATAAAGTTCCTTTTTGTACTTCTTTAGAGTTAAAAGAAATATTATTTATTTCATGATCGATTAAATCTAATGAAGGAATAATTCCTACCAAATCTAAAAGTTTATGTAATTTTATAGATCTCATATGAAAAATTATTTCTCCAGAATGGTACTAATATTTTTTTGAAACCAATTCTTTAATTGATCATCTTTTAATCTTGGAGAAATGCGAGGCAATTCTATAATCTCCTCGGACCTGCTTCCTTCAACAGCAATAACAGGTACTTCATAATCATATTTTTTATATTTATCTTTATATAAATCCACCCTATCAATATCAATTTCTTTAAGCTCCTCCAGATTAGGGAATAACTCATTAAGATTTATTTTTGCCAGTTTATTTTTTAATGAATCACAAAGGCAACATCCCTGTCTAACAAAAATAAATATTTTCATTCATTTAGTCAGGCACAGGGTCACATCCACAGGGAGTAAAAGGATGACATCTGCTTAATCTTTTTAAAGTTAACCACCCTCCCTTCCAAGGACCATGTCTAGTAATTGCCTCATATCCATAAGAGCTGCAACTTGGAATAAATCTGCATCTTGGTCCAAAAAAAGGAGAAAACCACTTTTGATAAAACGAAATCATAAAAAGAAGTATAGAAGTAATTGATTTATTAATAGTTTTGAACACTTTAATGATGTAAAATAATATTTCCAGTAGTAATTAGTTTAATTGAATTTAATCAATTATCCAATTTATTGCAATTTTCTATTTAATTCAAAATTATGTCAAGATACCGCGGCCCCAGATTAAGGGTTACGCGTCGCTTGGGAGAACTACCAGGTCTCACCAGGAAAGCTTCAAAGAAGTCTAATCCTCCAGGTCAGCACGGCCAAGCCCGTCGCAAGCGATCAGAATATGCAATTCGTCTAGAAGAAAAGCAGAAACTTAGGTTTAATTATGGAGTTTCTGAAAAACAACTAGTACGTTATGTAAAAAAAGCTAGAGCTCAAGAAGGATCTACAGGAACTAACCTACTAAGACTTTTAGAAAACAGACTTGATAATATTTGTTTTAGATTAGGTTTTGGAGGTACCATTCCAGGCTCAAGACAATTAGTAAATCATGGCCATGTAACCGTTAATGGAAAGGTTCTCGATATTGCTGGTTATCAATGCAAATCAGGCGATGTAATTGGAATTAAAGAAAACAAAGCAAGCAAAAAACTTGTAGAAGGTAATATAGAATTCCCTGGCTTAGCAAATGTCCCACCTCACCTTGATTTAGACAAACCTAAATTAACGGGAAAAATAAATGGGAAATGTGATAGAGAGTGGGTAGCTCTTGAAATAAACGAACTACTAGTTGTTGAATATTATTCAAGAAAAGTTTAATACTACTTTTCTTTGGATTATTAAATCTCTCATTAAAAACAATGAGAGATTTAATTTAATTCTTATTTTTAAAAATAATGGGAAATAAGGGAAATAATATCAAAAAGCCAGGTTTTAAGACCCTATCTATTCACCATGGGGAAACATTTGCAGAAGAAACTGGATGCGTTATGCCTCCTATTTTTTCTACATCTACTTTCAAACATGGAAATAAAGATAATTTCGACTACACCAGATCAGGCAATCCGAACTTTAGAATTCTAGAAAATATCCTTAAATCAATAGAAGATACGAAATACTGTACAGTTTTTGGATCTGGAATTAGCGCAGTAACTGCAATTTCATCAACCCTAAAATCTGGTGACAAGATACTCTGCGAGTCAAATCTCTATGGTTGTACAGTGAGGATGTTCGAAAAAGTTTTCAAGAAATTTGGACTAGAAGTTTTATACACAGATTTTACAAACGAAATTAATATCAAAAAGATTTCAAACTTCGAGCCAACCTTGATATGGCTAGAAAGTCCAACTAATCCACTTTTGAAGGTACTTGATATTAAGGCGATTTGTGATGAAGCGAATAAACTACAAATCCCAGTAGTTGTGGACAATACCTTTTCTACGGCACTTATTCAAAAACCATTGGATCTTGGTGCAACACTATCACTCGTAAGCACAACAAAATTCATTAATGGACATAGTGATGCACTTGGTGGAGCAGTACTTACGAATAATGAGGCATGGAATACTAAGATGCTTTTCTCTCAAAAAGCTCTAGGTCTTCAACCATCTCCTTTTGATAGTTGGCTCATTACGAGAGGAGTAAAAACTCTTCCTTTAAGAATCGAACAACAAACGCAAAGTGCAAAATTAATTTCTGAAGAATTAGAGAATCATAAAATAATTAGTAAAGTAATTTATCCTTTTAATCAAAAACATCCGCAATTTAATTTAGCAAAATCGCAAATGAGATCTGGAGGTTCAATGATTACCCTAAAATTAAATTTAAATAAAAAGGATACTTTTAAATTTTGCAAAACTCTCAAATATTTCTCACTAGCAGAAAGCCTTGGAGGAGTTGAAAGTTTAATTTGTCACCCTGCAACGATGACTCATGCTTCTGTTGATGACAAAACAAAAAATCTGCTAGGGATTGATGATGCTCTTGTGAGATTATCAATTGGATGTGAAGATACAAACGATTTAATCGCAGACATTTTATTTGCTTTAAATAAATTCTGAAAATTGAGAGATTTACTCAAAAACCCTATATGGAAAAATTTGGAGTTGGGATATGCAATTCCTGATAGTATTCATGCTGTTTCTGTAGCATTACCAACTTGGAATGATGTAATAAATTACGAGGAAAAAGATCAAGAATGCATGAATTTATTGAAGTCCATTTACCCACGATTCGGGCTAAACCCCATAGTGAAAAGATTATGCGAAAAAGTAAAAAAGCAAAATTACTACAATAATAAAAGTATCTGGCCATATCCGAATGAAAGCATAGCTTTTAAAGCAAAAAAATATATTGATAGAAATACTTCTGAACAATTCTCGTTAATAGAAAAAAGAGATAATTTAGCTTTCTTAATAACTGAAAAAGAAGGAAGTATTTATGCAAAATATTTTTGGCAACATACTGGTCTTGGTCTATCTTCAAGAGCTGCGGCTATAGAACTAGGTCTTGAAGATTGCCCTCCAAAATCTTTCGTGAATGAATGTTCTCAAAGAATAAAAAAAAGAATTTCTAAATCTACAAAAATTAACTCTACTGATATTCACTTAACTTCATCTGGAATGTCTGCATTGCATACATCATTAGAAATTATATACAAATTATTTCCAGCTAAACCAACACTCCAAATTGGTTTTCCATATGTAGATGTACTTAAATTACCAATGAAAATCTTTCATGGAGCGAAGTTAATTACAGAAGAAAATTGCGAGGATATTGAATTAGAAATCAAAAGCATAAATCCATCAGCATTAATTATTGAACTACCGAGTAATCCAATGCTCAAATGTGTAAATATTAAAAAAATTTCAAAAATAGCAAAAAAGTTAAATATTCCCTTAATTGTTGACGATACAATTGGTTCAAATTTAAATATAAATTCCCTAGAACATGCAGATATAGTTTTCACTTCACTTACAAAAATTTTTTCAGGTAGTGGTGATATTCTTGCCGGATCATTAATGCTAAATCCAAAAAGCAAATGGATTGATAAATTTAGAAATGCATTAAACGAGATTGATCTTCCAACACTTTCCGATGGAGATAAAGTTTATCTAGAGAAAGTTAGTAGAGATGTAAATCAAAGAGTTTTTGAACAAAATAAAGCATGTTTAGATTTAAAAAAAAGATTAGAGACCCATAGCGAGATTAAAAATATTTTCCATCCTGAAAATTGTCCAAATTTTAATTCTTTACTTACTTCTGATGGAGGATACGGCTGCTTATTATCATTTGAATTAAATGGAGGATTGAACAAAGCTAAAAAATTTTATGATTCTCTACAAGTATCTAAAGGACCTAGTTTAGGTACAAAATTTACTCTAGTTTGTCCTTATGTTTTACTAGCTCATTATGACGAGCTGGATTGGGCTGAAAGTTTTGGTATACCCTCGCACCTTATTAGAGTATCAGTTGGATTAGAAGACCAAGATCAATTATGGAAAATCTTTTCTGAAGCACTAAATAATTTCTAAATTCCTAGTATTTACCGTATAGAAACTTATATACTCTTTTTCTGAATAATAGTTAGTATTAAAATATATTTTCTCAATATATAAATGGCAAAAATTTATGAGGACAACAGTTTTGCTATTGGAAACACTCCATTAGTAAAATTAAAATCAGTTACTAAAAACGCAAAAGCTACAGTACTTGCAAAAATTGAAGGCAGAAACCCCGCTTATAGTGTCAAATGTAGGATTGGCGCAAACATGATCTGGGATGCAGAGAAAAGTGGGAAGCTTACAAAAGACAAAACTATTGTTGAGCCAACTTCTGGAAATACTGGCATTGCTCTAGCTTTTACTGCTTCAGCAAGAGGTTATAAGCTCATCCTTACAATGCCAGAATCCATGTCAATTGAAAGAAGAAGGGTTATGGCAGTGTTGGGTGCTGAAATTGTTTTAACAGAAGCATCTAAAGGTATGCCTGGAGCAATAGCTAAGGCTAAAGAAATTGCAGAAAGTAATCCTTCTCAATATTTCATGCCAGGTCAATTTGATAATCCAGCAAACCCTGAAATTCATTTCAAAACTACTGGACCAGAAATCTGGGATGATTGCGATGGTGAAATTGATGTCTTAGTTGCAGGGGTTGGAACTGGCGGCACAATTACAGGCGTTTCAAGATACATTAAGCAAGAAAAGGGCAAGAATATTACTTCTGTAGCTGTAGAACCCTCACATAGTCCTGTTATTACACAGACAATGAATGGAGAAGAGGTTAAATCCGGACCACATAAAATCCAAGGAATTGGAGCAGGATTTATTCCTAAGAACCTTGACTTATCAATTGTTGACAAGGTTGAACAAGTAACAAATGACGAATCAATAGAGATGGCTCTTAGATTAGCAAAAGAAGAAGGTCTTTTAGTAGGTATATCTTGTGGAGCTGCCGCTACTGCTGCTGTTAGATTAGCTGAACAAGATGAATATGCGGGGAAGACAATTGTCGTTGTTCTACCTGATTTAGCAGAGAGGTATTTATCATCAATTATGTTTAATGAAGTTCCAAGCGGAATCATTCAAGAACCAGTCAAAGCCTAAATCTATTTTTTTTCTTCAGTAGTGAATCTGGTGAAATATACATCGCATCGCCATAAGAGAAAAATCTAAATTTTTCTTTTATGGCTTTTTTATATAAATCTAATAATCTTTCTCTACCAATCATTGCACTTACTAAAAGTAATAATGAACTTTTTGGAAGATGAAAATTAGTTAATAATCCATCAACTACCTTAAATTTATAACCTGGCTTAATTACTAAATCCACGTACTTCGCTATGGGAATATAGTCATTAATTTCTTGAGAATAACAACTTTCAAGAGCTCTAACGCTAGTTGTCCCAATAGCAATTATTCTTCTATCTGTTTTCTTTATTTTTTTTATTTCCTCCACTACTTCCTTATTAACACTTACCCATTCTTTATGAAGTTGTAAGTTTCTTAGATCTTCTTGATCAATTGGTTTGAATGTTCCATAGCCCACGTGCAAAGTTATCGGTAAAATTATTACTCCTTTTTTTTTTAGATTGGAAATAAGACTTTTGCTTAAGTGTAAACCAGCAGTTGGCGCAGCAACGGCTCCTGGATTAGTTGCATACTCAGTTTGATAACTATTCTCATGAAAAGATTCTTCTTCGGTATTTTTTATATAAGGCGGGAGAGGGATTTCCCCGTATTTATCAAGAAGGTCATTCATTGAATTGAGATCAGTTATATTTTCAGGAAATTTAATAAATCTCCCTCCAGTTTCTTCATCAACCCCATTAACCATCAATTTAATATCTTGTGCAGAAGGAGATTTTAATATTATTTTTCTATTTATTTTTAACTTTTTCGCTGGCTTTGCCAAACATAACCAAACGCATTCATGGGATCTTTCTAAAACTAATAATTCGACTAACGTCCCATTTTCTAATTCAACCTTTAACCTAGCTTTCATAACCTTAGTATTGTTAACAACTACAAGATCGCCTTCTCTAAATTCATCTAAAAGATTCTTGGTAAATTTATTAGTTAAGCAGTCTTCTTCTAAAACACTATTTCTAACTATCATCAATCTTGATTCATGCCTAATTGCAGAAGGTTTACTAGCAATTAATGAAGGATCAAGTAAATAATCATAAGATTCAAGCCTATAATCTTTTTCTTCTATATTAATTTTAGAAATCAATTAAATTTAAGATACAAGTGTCTCTGGCTCATTTTCAATCAAGTTAGCCAAGTCTTTCAAGAATGAAGCACCATCAGCTCCATAGATCACTCTATGATCAGCTGTAAGGTTTACTTGCATTATTTTTTTAACTGATATTGAACCATCACTATTAGCTACAACAGTTTGTTTCGATGATGCTATCGCTAAGATCGCACCGGTCCCAGGGGGTAGTATTGCGTCAAATCTATCAACACCAAACATACCAAGGTTAGACAAGGTAAATGTTCCCGTTGAGTATTCATCTGGTTCTAATTGTTTAGATCTCGATCTTTTTACGAGATCTTTCCATTCCCTAGATAATTCAAATAAATCAGTATTGCATGGTTCTTTTAATACTGGAGTTATTAGTCCCCCATCTTCCATTGCAACAGCAACAGCAATATTTATATTTTCTGGATAAGAAATTCCATTTTCTGAAAAGCTTGAGTTAACTTGAGGATGTTTCTTTAGTGTCTTTGCAACTGCCTTTACAAGTAAAGCAGTCATAGTAACTCCGTTTTGTTTTACCTTTTTGTAGAAATTATCTAATTTATCTGTATTGATAGAGTAACCCACCCTAAAACATGGAACATCTAAACTAGATTCCATATTTTTATTTACCGCTTTTTGAAGAGTATTAAATTGAACTGTTTCTCCAGGATTACCAAAACTATTTCCTAAAGTTTCTGGTTTACTTTCAACTCCCAGATTTGCACCAGGAATACCTGCAGGAGAACCACCTTCTCCTATCCATGGTATAGAAACAGGTTGGCCATTAGCTTTTAAAATATCATCGGCTTGAATCCTTCCGTGAGGGCCAGATCCATGAACCTTTGCTAAATCAACACCCATTTGAGAGGCTAGTTTTTTAGCTCTAGGAGATGCAATTATTCTCGAAGAAACATTGCTTGTTGCGGCATTAATTTGATCTACATTAAAAGATGGGACAGGCTTTTCACCCTTTAAGACGACTTCTTCAGCTTCTTTCTTGATATTTTCAGTCTGGACTACTGGTTTTTCTTCAGTTTTATTGCTTACTAATTCAAGTTGGTCTGAAGTTGAGACTTCGGGTTGATTTCCTTTATTTTGTTCCTGGACAGAAGCTATCTCATCCTCATTTTCTACAATGAGACCGATAGTTTCTCCAACAGGAGCAGTGCTGCCAGCAGGCATTAAAACTGCTGCAAGATATCCATCTTGAAAAGATTCAACATCCATATCTGCCTTATCAGATTCAACAACCAAGACAGATTCTCCTCTTTCAACCTTATCTCCTGGATTTTTCAACCATTCCACAATCTTGCCCTCCGTCATAGTAGAACTCAAGGCAGGCATGAATATTTCGTGAGACATAGGAAATTTGTTATAGCAATGGTTTTCAAGGAATGTCTACCAAAGTGTCTACTATTTATAAGGTTAGACGCCTTTTAAACACTTGTTATTATTATACGAAATCATGTTCTCAGTGGAAACTCTTAAAACTTAAGAAAGTAATAATTTAGATCGATTAGAATTTAAAACTTTTCGAAATTAAGATTTACTTATATTTTTCAAAAATACTAAATCTTCTCTTTAATTATTATCTATAGATTGAATAACTCCATCTTTAACCGTAATCGAGACTTGCATTCTTTCAATAAGATTGTCGCCCACAGTGACATCACAGAAACTATCTACTTGTCCTTGATCAACAATCTCATCCATTTTTAATTCGCGAACTTGACTCTGTTGTTGAAGTAGATTTCTTTTTTGTTCTTCAATTTCATTTCGTTTTGCTGCCACTTGTTGTTGCACCTGACTAACCTGTTCTTGGACTCTTGGATCCAGAGGATTAACCGATTGGGATCTAATATTATTTATTATTTGCTGCCCCTCCTGCTCAAGTTGAGATAATTGCTGGTCAATGTTTGAAATGGCTTTACTTAATTCTTTTTCAGCATCTTCTTTCCAAGTTGGTGTAACTACAGCTTTAATAGCTATTGAGCGTTTTATAGATATTGAGTTTTTTGTTTCCATAAAAAATTAAATTACCTTTTCAATATAGATAGAACAAATCAAATTTTCTTACTAAATTTGTTTTCATACATATTTTCTATTTGTACTGAATACTTTTTTTCTATTTCTTTTCTTTTTTGTTTCAGAGTTTGTGTTAACAAACCATTTTCTAAAGTAAAGGCATCAACAAAATAACAATCTAATATTTGTTCTTCTGATCTTGCTCCTAATCGACTTTTAAGCAAATTATTAATTTTTGATTTAAAAAATGTACAAATATTCTTATTCAGATTTAATTTTGAAAGATCTTCTTCCAAAAACTTATTTTTAACTAATTCGACATTAGGCACTACAAGGGCTGTTAAACATTTCTTGTCTTGCCCTACTAGTTGAATCTGATTAATAAATTCAGAACTAAGGATTTCGGTCTCAAGCGGATTCGGTTCTATATTTTCACCACTTGATAGCACTATTGTATCCTTGGCTCTTCCTGTTATAAAAAGAGAACCATTTGGTATTAGGAAACCTAAATCACCAGTATCGAACCAACCATCCTTGGATAAAACATCTTTTGTAGCTAATTCATTGTTAAGATAACCTTTCATTACTTGTGGTCCCTTAACAAGAATTTTTCCGACTTCTCTGAACTTCAGAATCTTTTTTTTATCATCATTTACTATTTTGATTTCAGTAAATGCTAGAGGCTGACCAGATGATCCTCTAACATTTAATTCTCTTCTCCTACAAGTTAATACTGGACTAGTTTCTGTGAGGCCATACCCCACCAAAACATCTACACCTAAAGATTCAAAAAAAAGATCCACATGTTCTGGCAGTGCCCCTCCCCCGTTAATAGGAAATTTCAGTTTTTCTCCGCATAGTTGTCTAAGAATATTCGG
The DNA here is from genome assembly GCA_902536775.1 of uncultured Prochlorococcus sp. GTDB lineage: Bacteria > Cyanobacteriota > Cyanobacteriia > PCC-6307 > Cyanobiaceae > Prochlorococcus_A. Next base: position 15,792 of record CACAYX010000007.1, on the reverse strand, counting down.
CCATAAAAAAATAGTAGACAATTTATGTAAAGGGTATCGACCAATAACAGCACCCAGTAAGGGGATTTTTGATTTAAAAGTTATTTGATTGATATCTAAATTTCTTATCTTTCTTAGACTTCTTTTGAAAACTGAACTATTACTTATCAAAAACTTAATAAGTTTTTGCTTTTTGAAAGGCATTTTTTTCAACGCCTGAAAAAAACCATCATGTATTGCTTCCCATAGTCTTGGCACAGTAGCCATGACAACAGGTTTTATTTGTGTAATATCATCTTTCAGGAATTTTGGAATTGTATAGTATTGAGAACAACCACATGAAAAAAAGAAGTATTCAGCACTCCTCTCATAAGAATGCCAGATAGGCAACACGCTTAATACAGAGGTCCCAGGTTCTGGATCAGCGATATAGGCTAAATTGAATATTTGATGTAAAAAATTTGCATGAGTCAAGGGGACACCTTTAGGTTTTCCTGTTGTCCCAGAAGTGTAAAGGATAGTAGCGACGTCATCAATTTCTGGATTAAATTTTTCAAAATTATTATTTTGTGAATTTTCTTTTTCTACTGAACTAATAAATTTACTCCAGCTTATTAAACTTTCAAATTGTTCATCTTCTAAATTGATTATAAATTTCAGTCTTTTTTTTAATTCTTCTTTGTTGTTTAACTTTAGCCAAATCTCCTTAGATTGAACTACTAGACCTACTGAATTAGAGTGCTCAATAATATACTCTAATTCTACTGAAGGAGAATTAATACCTCTCACTGCATTTATAGCTCCTAAACGCATTAGGCCTTGATCTACTACTAGCCATCTTGGAGAATTTTCAGATATTACAGTAACTACATCTCCCTTTACTAAACCATAATTTTTAAATGAAAAAGAGACTTGTGTTATTAAATCAGCCAGCTCAGAATAAGAAAATCTCTCTTGGTATTTTCCTCTTAAATCGCAAACAGCTAAAGTATCGCCACACTTAAATTTTAATTTTTCCCAAATCTGATCTATGTGATTAAGGTTCTTAATAAAATCTCTATTTTTAGCAAATTTATCTTTTTTAGAAAGAGGTTTGGCTGAAGGCCAATACGCTAAATCACCCATATTAAATTGATTTTGAAATTTTAATTTCTATTTTGATACAAAATCAAAATTAAATTCTTCCTGAATGATTTTTTTAACAATTCTCTTGACTTCTTGAATATTTAAATTTTTGTTGTATTCAATCATATTTGCCATAAGACAATTTTCTATTCCGCAAGGAACAATTTTATTAAAATTTTCTAATTCGCAGTCAATATTGATTGAAAATCCATTTATCGTAATCCATCTTTTACACCCAATTCCAATTGAAGCAATTTTCTTATTTCCTATCCAAACACCAGTGAAACCCTCTCTTGAATGACAATTTATATTAAAAGTTCCAAGGATTTTTATAATAATTTCTTCAATTTTTCTTAAGTACCAATTTAAATCTTTATTAAAATTTTTCAAATCTAAAACTAAATAAGTTACTAATTGTCCTGGCATATGACAAGTTACCTCACCACCTCTATCAATCTTAAAAACATCATATTTAGCATCATTCAGAGAAAATAGTAAATTATCCTGATTTGATCCTCTCCCTAACGTATAACAGAGTTGATGCTCCCCTATCCAAATAAAATCAGGGTTAGAATTATCTAAAATCAATGCCTCCTGATATTCTTTTTGTAATTTATAAACATCATTAAAAGAAGAAATATTATCAGGTTGTTTAATTATTGCTGTTCTATTATCCATATTTAAGTAGATTTAGAAAGTAAGTAAATATTTTTAGATTTGTTATGAAAATTTTAATCCATGGAAAGAATCTTGAGCTCACTGGAGCATTAAAAGAATATACTGAGGCAAAGATAGAAAAAGCAACACATCACTATAAAGATATCGTTAAAGAAGCTGACATACACCTTTCAATTGAAAAGAATCCAAGAGTCTCGTTCCAAACTGCAGAAGTTACTATTTTTGCAAATGGTACCGTAATTAGAGCTGAAGAAAAAACTGAAAATTTATATTCAAGTATCGATCTAGTTTCAAATAAACTTTGTAGAAAATTACGCAAATACAAAGAAAGAAACAATAAAACAATTCATAATAAACAATTTAAAAATAAGGATTCTTTACCAATTGAAAGTATTGAATCAAATTTTTTAGATAAAGCTTTTTTTAAAGAAGGAATGTCAGCAAGTCTGCCTGAGCCATCCATAAAAAATAAATACTTTGAAATGACTCCAATTTCATCAGACGAAGCAAGAAAACAATTAGATCTAATTGATCATGATTTTTATGTTTTTCGAAACAAGAAAAATAATGAACTTCAAGTTATATATAAAAGGAATCATGGAGGTTATGGATTGATTCAATCTAAATAAGTTTTAAATGCCCAATATTGAATATGAATTAAACGAGAAAATTCATGCAATTATTATTAACCCTTATTTATCGTGGGAAGATTTCTGTGTGAATTGCGATTTAATAAGAAAATACAATATCAAAAATATTTCTACTTCACTAAATTATTTAACTGATCTTAAAAACTGTTTAGGTAATTACAGTGCGGATATAAAAGCACTTATTTCTTACCCTTTAGCAGATTTACCAGTTTCATTTATTGAAGAATTAGTTTGTTTTGCAAAAGATAAGGGTGCAAAAGGAATTGAATATATCCCAAACTTTATCAATTTATCCAAAAGAAATTTAGAAACTTTCGCTGCTGAAATTGAGCAAGTTAAATTATCTGGATTACCAGTTTCAATAATCATAAATAAATCAAAACTACAAGAAGAAGTTTTTATTAATGCAATAGAAATATGTTTGGAATTAGGAATAAAAAATTTTCAATTCGGGGACGGGTTTGGTTCTCCTCTCACATCTAATGATGTCGCCGAAATACTAAAAATAACAGGCTCTCAAAATCAAATAAAAGTTGTAGGTGGTATAAAAAAACTGACACAAGTTATTGATTTGTTTGATAATGGAATTAGTTGCGTTGGAACTTCTAATTTTTGTGAGATTTTCCAAGAAGTAAATTTTTAAATGTCTGGTTCTGGTGAGTGCAGACTAGAGGGTCTCTGTATTAAAGCTTCTCCATTAGGCGAGAATGATAGATTAATAACTATTCTTACTGATGAGCAGGGGATTGTTCGATTAGCGGTACCTGGTGCTAGACGTCCTAAAAGTAGTCTTGCCGCAGCTACTCCATTAACACATTTAAATCTGCAAATTTTTGGGAAAAGAAATCTTAAATCTGTACGTCAAATTAAAATATTAAAAAGCTATTCTGGTCTAGGGAAAAATATTGAATGTCTTGCAGCGGCGCAAGCAATAACTGAATTAACTTTTTTATTAGTAGGTAATAATGATAAGCAACAAAACTATTTATCTTGTGTTCTTGCACATCTTGATAGGATTTATTTGTATGAAGAATCTAAAGAAGAAGATATTAAAATGCTATCAATGAGTATTCAATCTTTAATACATTTATTAGCCATTGGAGGTATAAATTTACCAATTCATCATTGCTGTAAAACTGGAGAACCTATTATTCCGCCTTTAGGAAATTGGGAATGGAGTTGTTATTATTTGCCAAGTGAAGGATTTTCGTCAATTGAAGATTCTCAAAGTAATCTAAAAATAAATGCATCTGAAGTTGCTCTATTACAAAGACTTCTTTTTCCCGAATTACCAATAAAATCTAATGGAGAGTTATTGGGACCTAAAAAAGTCTGGCTTAAAATATTATTTATTATTGAGACTTGGATCTCTGCTCAACTAGAGAAAGAATTATCTTCACTAAAAATGTTGAGAGAAATATATAGTTAAGATTTTCATAAATCATAAAAAAATTTAAAAATTATGATCATAGCGGCTCTTACTGTTAACTTTATAAATAGCTAAATCAATTAATGTGGTTCATATTGCCTGGTTGGGTAAAAAATCCCCTTTTTGCGGAAATGTAACATATGGTAATTCAACTACTAAGGAATTGAAGGCCAGAGGGCATAAAATTAGTTTTATTCATTTCGACAATCCCTCTAGTTCAAATTCATCAAAACCATTATTTCTTGCAAATGATCCTGATGTAAGTCTCCCATATTTAATTAAATCTCAAGTTTATACAATACCCTCACCAAGAGCAGAAAAAGAGCTAAGGCTATCATTGGAAAGATTAAAACCTGACATAGTACATGCAAGCCTAACTTTATCTCCTTTAGACTTTAGACTTCCAGAGCTGTGTAATGAAATTAATGTTCCTCTTATAGGAACATTTCATCCACCATTTGATGCAAAAAATAGAAATCTAACTGCGAGCACTCAACAATTAACCTATCAACTTTATGCTCCATCTTTAGCAAAGTTCGATAAAATAATTATTTTTTCTGAACCTCAAAAAAATGTTCTTGAGAAATTAGGAGTACCTAAAGAAAAACAAATAGTTATTCCAAACGGCGTTGATGAAAATATTTGGAAACCTTTTTGCGAAAAAAGTAAAAAATACGATCAGGTAAAAAACAAACTTGGAAATGAAAGAATCTTTTTATATATGGGAAGGATTGCAAATGAGAAAAATATCGAGGCACTTTTACGTCCTTGGCGCCAAACAAAAACTCAAAATTGCAAATTAGTTATTGTCGGGGATGGACCAATGAAGCCAACACTTGAAAATAGTTTTTCTAACCTTGGTAATGAGAAATTAATTTGGTGGGGTGCCGAATTAGATTTAGAAACTAGGATAGCAATAATGCAAATAGCAGAAGTTTTTTTCTTACCAAGCTTAGTAGAAGGTTTATCATTATCACTTCTAGAGGCAATGTCAGCTGGTACTGCTTGTGTAGCTACAGATGCCGGAGCTGACGGTGAAGTTTTAGATAACGGAGCAGGAGTAGTAATTTCAACTGATAATGTGGCTGCACAATTAAAAACTATAATCCCAATTCTTGTAGAACACCCCTCATTTACAAAAGATCTTGGAGAGAAAGCTAGAGAGCGTATACTTCAGAGATACACAATTACTAAAAATATAAATTCACTTGAAAAAGTTTATATGAACTTAAAAGATAATTCAAAAACCTAACGAAACTCCTTACTTCTATTACTAGCTGAAACTATTGATTCAATTAATGCTGACCTTACACTCTTTTTTTCTAAAACCCTTAAAGCAGAAATAGTTGTTCCACCTGGAGAGGTTACTAAATTTTTAAGCTCAGAAGTAGTAAGTTTATTTTCCTTTATTAGAAAAATAGTACCTAGTATCATTTCCATAACAAGTTCCTCTGAAATTATTTTTGGTAATCCCCCGCTTAATCCTCCATCACTTAATGCTTCTATAATTAAAGCAATAATTGCAGGACCTGATGAAGTTAAAGCTAAAAATATATCAAGGTAATCTTCAGTAAATTCATAAATTTTACTAGTATTTTCAAATAATTTTTTTGTAAATTGTTTCTGATCTTCTGTAATTTCTTCTCCCCAAGAAATCCCTGTTAAACCTTTTCCAATAGTTATTGGAATATTTGTAACCACTCTCACACATTTATGATTAGGAAACTTTTGAGCAAGTCTATTTATTGAAACTCCGGCAAGAATAGAAACTATTAAATTGTCCTTATTTTTTATATGATGGGCTTCACTTATGTCATTTAATTGTTGGGGTTTTATCGAAAGAAGTTTATATTGACAATCCCAAATTGTTTTTGACTCTTTAGATCCTGATCTATAAACGTTTATATTATATTTATAATTTTTTTTTATATCTTCTAAACTTTTTTCTGTATTTACAACACAAAAAACATTCTCTGGCTGAATTAATTTGTTATTTAATAGAGGGGTTACTATAGCACTTGCAATATTTCCAAAACCAATAATCGCAATTTTTTCAGTCACAGATTAATCATGAAAAAGCACTTAATTTAGAATTACCCCATGCTGGTTCAGGAGTAGTATTTTTGCCCAAACTATATTGTGGTGTTTTCTCTGTCGACCCAGAAGAAGGAGAAGCTTCTTCTGGAGAAGAACTAGTTACGTTTACACAACTTGGAGCAAAAAGAAAAATACTTTCACCGACTCTCTCTTGATGTCCATCAATTGCATATGTTCCCCCAGCAATAAAATCAACCGCTCTCTGAGCTTGATCAGGATCCATCATAGTTAAATTAAGAATTACCGTTTTTCTCTCTCGTAGTGCTTGTATAGCTTGAGGCATCTCATCAAAACTTCTTGGTTCCATTAAGCTTACTTCTGAGGATGAATTTGAGATCCCAGGCATACCAACTACTTTTGATGATCTGTTGTTATTCATAAAATCGAATGGATTTGAATTTGCAAGAGCATTTGCATTATTTGGATTTTGTTTGAAATTATTAATATCATTTAAATCATCCTCTGAAGCATAATCCAACTCATCAAAATCATCATCGAGATACTCATCCCCTGCAACAACTGCCTTTAATCTAGAAATAAGTGACACCTTTTAAATCCTCTTGAAATTGATTACTAAGGTTTAAGAACCTTAAGTAATAGATTCATTTTTTAAATGAATAAACTACCTATACTTAAATAACGTTAGTTGAACTTCACTGCAAGTTTATATATGAGATTTTTATAAAAAAATAACTAATTAGGATCTACCTCCAAAAATCAATGATCCTAATCTTAACCAAGTTGATCCTGCGTCAATAGCTTCCTCCCAATCACCTGACATCCCCATGGAACAATCTGGTAGTTGTAGTGAATCAGCGAGAGCACGACATTTTTTGAACAACTCTGAATTTTCTTTAGAGCTAAGTCCTTTAGGATTGATAGTCATCAAACCGGTTAATGAGATATTTTTCAACTCTTCAATTTCTCTCCATTTCAAAATTAAAACATCAGGATTAAAGCCTCCTTTAGTAGGGTCATCACTCAACTTAACCTGCAACATTATTGATGGATTTTTCTTCTCTTCACGTGAAATATTAGAAATCTTTTGCAACTTTTCAAATGAATCTACCGAATGAATATATTTAAAATTTTGAACTATTTTTCTTATTTTATTACTTTGTATTCTTCCAATAAAGTGCCAATTTATTTGTTTAAGATCTTTTAAGGTTAATTGTTTTTCAAACGCCTCTTGAACCTTACTTTCACCAAAATCGTTCTGACCTATATTTTGAATAGTTTTGATTTCTTGACTTTTAAATCCTTTACTTACCGCAAGAATATTTACATTTGAAGGTATTTTATTTTTTATTTCTAAATAATTTGCAGGGTTCACATTTTATAAGAAAGTTTGCGTAAATAAATTCTCCCATTTAGATAGTTCTTCAGATCCTTTTCTTCTAGCTTTTTGAAGGTTTAATTCCGCCTGATTACGAGCATCTAAGTAAGGTATAACTTCAAAAAAAACTTCTCTCTGTCTAACTTCTACCAAAAAAAACATTTTTTGAGCGTATAAAGTCGCATAAATATCTCTCCCATCATTCCCAGGAGAAACTTGGTACAACATACCAAATGTTGGATGGTTTAAATAACGCTCAGAACTCAAACCTAAATATTGTGTTATTTATAATGCACCATACAGTTTTCTAAGAAAAATTGCTATGCAAATAAAACAAATCGATAATGTATTAACAATTACATTGAGAGATTTTGAAGGATAAAGAGTTCTAAATCTGTTGGTTTTAATAATAATATTTTTTTTTGAGAGTAATGATTCGGCTCCATGATCAATTCTCAGAAATATATTTTGAAATAACCTTTCCACTAAGATTAACAAAACATTAAAAGATTTCTTTAATCCTAGATTTCGAATATTTATTGATCTAACTGATACTGATTTAATGATATTTTGAAGTTCTTCCTGCACTAGAGGAATAAAACGTAATGCAATTAACAACTGAAAAAGCCACTTACTAGTTGGCAATCCAATCTTTCTTAATGGATACATAAACCAACTTAATCCCCATACAATGTCTTCCTGCAATGTGGTTAAAAGCATCAAATTCACACTATGAATAACGGTAAATATCAAAGTGGAGGTTTTTATTCCTAGTTCAAAAGCTTTTCTTGATAAGTTGTATGGACCAAAATTAATAAACCATATCTTCTGCGAAGGAATTTGCAAAATATTCCATTTTTTTTGGCTTTCCAGTACTACTTGCAACTCATTGGGATTTCTCAAGTAGCCATCAAGAGATTGAATATCAGAAGAGGCAAGTATTGATATACATCCAATTAAAAGTGACAAGCATGAGAGAAAAAATAATGATCGCCACCATACTCTAGATGGCAATAAACTTAAAAAAGTAATTAATAGTAAAAAACCAACTAAACTCAATCTCCATATTGGACCTGCCCAGATTGGCGTGATTAAAAATATCATTACGATAATTATTTTTAATCTACTATCTATAATTCTTAGCCAACTTCTATTACCATGAACGTATTGACCAACAGAAAATTTGGTTAGCAAATTCATTAATCTTTTTGAATTAACTCAATATTTTCTCTTTCGACTTCTTTATTTAAAGCTCTTTGCTGTTTTCCTCTCCAAAGTAAAATCAGAGGTGTGCCTTCGAAGCCTAGATTTACTCTAATTTGTTTTTCAATATATCTTCTATAAGTTGTTCCGAATAATTTAGGGTCATTTACAAAAAGAGTAAAAGTGGGAGGTTTGTTCTTTACTTGAGTACCGTAATAAAGCCTACCTTGCTTGCCGCTTCTCTTCGTTGGAGGACTTTTCCAACTAATTGATTCTTTTAGTACTTCATTAACTACAGATGTTGTAACTCTTCTTCTATGTTGATTTACAGCATTAAGAGCATGTTCAAAAATATTATCAACTCTTTGACCAGTTATGGCAGATATAAAAATCATTTTTGACCAGTGTAAAAAATAAAGTTTAGATCTAAGTTCTTTTTCTACTTGATAAATTGTTGAACTATTTTTTTCTACAAGATCCCATTTATTCACAACAATTATACAAGCTCTACCTTGTTCTTCTATACGCCCAGCCAGCTTCTGGTCTTGATCAGTTACTCCGTCTACAGCATCTATAACTAAAACACAAACATCACTTCTATCTATAGATTTAAAAGCCCTATTAATACCAAAGAATTCAGTGCCATATTTAACATTTTTCTTTCTTCTAATCCCTGCAGTATCAATAATTTTCCAATGATTATCACCTTTTTTAATAAGCGTATCTATTGAATCAGTTGTCGTGCCACTAATATCACTAACTATTGCTCTTTTTTCTCCACAGATTGAATTTAACAAACTAGATTTACCAACATTAGGCCTACCGATAATTGACATCATTAATTTTTCTTCATCATCCTGGATATTATTTTCAGGAAGTTCGCCAATAACGAGATCTAAAAGATCTCCAGTACCTGAACCATGAATAGCTGAAACAGGGTTAGGTTCGCCCAATCCTAATTTCCAGAACTCTGAAGCTAGGGATATTCCTAAATTAGTAGATTCGCATTTATTAACAGCAACAATTGTTTTGCAGCTTGAGTTTCTTAACCATTTTGCTATTGATAAATCACCATCAGTAACGCCTTGATTTCCATCTACCACCAGTAACGCAAGTGAAGCCTCTTCTAGAGCCAAGAAGACTTGTGTCCTTATCTCTGGGAGGAATTCACTATCATCATCAAAAACTAAACCTCCAGTATCAACTATTTGAAATTCCTTGCCTCCCCATGTAGCATTTTGATAAGTTCTATCTCTTGTAACACCAGGCTTATCAAATACTATTGCATCATTACTTTGGCAAAGACGATTAACTAAGGTGGATTTCCCAACGTTGGGTCTTCCGATAATTGCTATTGTAGGAAGAATCAATTCTTCTCTCCAAAGAAAGTAGTATCCATTACAACTATACCTTTAATAGAATCATTTACCTTATTCAAAAAAACTTATTTAATTTCTGGATCGCCAAAATGTCCTTTAACTGGATTAGCCGGTGGTGAACTTGGAGTTGGCATTAATCCATTATCTTCTGAAAAACAATCATTTTCAATCGCCCAATAAATTAACCAATTTACTGCCGTCGCTCTTCTAGTTCTTCTTGGATAGAGTTCATTAATCTTATAACCTCTAAAATTAAGAAAATTTTTCAATCCCTGTTTATATTCTTTTGGAATTGATCGAGTCAAATTTACTGAGGCTGGTCGCTCTGAAATGATTTGAGGAGCTTTTTCAAATTTTTCTGACCAATAAGAAGGAGTTAATGCACTAGAGACCCAATTATTTAAAGTTGTTTCTCTAGTATAAAAAAGTCTTTCCCAAATCAATTCACAAACAAAAACATCACTAACCTTATCTTCGAGAACAAGAAATAATAGATCCTTACATATTGGCCATGTAAATTGATTTTCAACTAATTTTTCTTTTTTTTGCATTAATCGAACCTTATCAAAATCAAAGAAAAATAAGGCATAAATTCCTTTTTATATTGTGATGCATATTGAATAATTTGATCAGGCATCCCAACACTTAAAGCTATTAATGTTGTATCGATAATATCCTCTTTTTTTAAAATTTCCCTTACTAAATGCCATCTTTTGCCAACTTTCATAATTGCCAATACCGTTTTATTTCCCTTACTTTCCTTAATTAGGGTTGTTAATTCAAATTCTGAAGAAGGGCATTCTTTGATGATCAATGTCTCGCCTTTTTTTACCAAATCAAAATCATTCAAAGCTGCTGCTGCTGAAATAGAGGAAATACCAGGTATTGTTTTGGTAATAATTTCAGCATGATTATTTTTTATTAACCTCAAAATATTAGAAGAACTTGCAAATAGTGAAGTATCTCCAAGACAGAGTAAAACAACTGATTCGCCATTTTGTATAAATTTCACAATTTTTTCTACAGCATTAGACCATATTTCATCTGGATCAAAATCCTTCCTAGCCATTGGAAAGATGATAGGAATATTTTTTTTAAATTTAGTGTATTTCTTGACTATTTCCGCAGCGAAACTCTTTTTATTATCATCTGATATTGGGAAAACTATAACTTTCGCTTTTTTTATTGCATCCACAGCAGCAATTGTTAAAAGTGACGGATCTCCAGGGCCTACACCAACGATGGTGAATGTTGGTAAATCAGTTTTATATCGATTAGGTAAGCTTAAGAACTTGTTTATTATCATTTTTATTTTATTAACTTTAGCTATGTACCCTTGGCAATACAAAAGTTTCAGCTAGTATTGATGACTCAATTTCAGACAATTCCTCTAACCTTTTGAAAGTTTGATTTTTAGAGAATTTAGTTTGCGCTAGTTTCCAGTAAACTCCAAAATGTCTTGCCTCACTCTCAAGCAGAGACTCATAAAGGGATTTAAACGATTTATCTTCAGAATTCAGCGCAAGCAAACTTAATCTTTCATGACTTCTTGCTTCAATAAGTCCTGCTATTATGAAACTATCAAGCATTCTATTGGGCTCTTCTTTTCTTATATTCTTGGACAATTCAGCTCCATATGGAGGCGGTTTTAAGGACTCAAGAGAATATCCAAGATCTTTTAAAAAATAAAGTATTTTTTCAAAATGCTCTAATTCCTCTCTCGCTATTGGACTAAGAACTTCTGCCAGATTTGGTTCTGATGGATATCTAAACATCAATTGAATAGCTACTCCTGCTGCTTTTCTTTCACAATGAGCATGATCAATAAGAATTTCTATTGGATTAGATAATGCGAGTTTGATCCATTCATCTGAGGTAAATGACTTTAAATATTTAATATGAGAAATTGGCCTTTTAAAATCCACTAGCATTTAATCTTTACTACTTAAATATCCAATGATTCCTTCAAGAGCTAAGGAATAACTTGATATGCCGAATCCACTAATAATTCCTATAGCTTTATCTGTAAGAAAAGATTCTTTACGAAAATCTTCTCTACTAAAAATATTTGAAATATGTAACTCCACAAACGGAATTTTTGATCCAATTAAAGCATCACGAATAGAAATCGAAGTATGCGTAAAAGCACCAGCATTTATAAGAATTCCTTGGATACTTTTTACAGACTCCTGAATTTTATCTACTATTTCTCCTTCATGATTACTTTGAAAACATTCAAGATTAATACTTTTTTCTTTAGCAACTTTAGTTAAATCTTTTTCTATATCACTTAATGTTTTATTACCATATATTTCAGGTTCTCTAGTTCCCAAAAGATTTAGGTTTGGTCCATTTATCAATAAAATATTCATCATTAATAGAGTCTTTTCTTTACAAATGCTATCTAGAAAGAAACAAAAAAACCAAAACAATTTCACACAAAGTGTCCATTAACTGATAAGTTCAATTAGTGGGGGTCGGTGCCCGAGTGGTTAAAGGGGGCGGACTGTAAATCCGCTGGCTCTGCCTACGTTGGTTCAAATCCAACCCGGCCCACTTTAAAATTGCCCTTGTAGCTCAGCGGTAGAGCACTCCCTTGGTAAGGGAGAGGTCTCGGGTTCAAGTCCCGACGAGGGCACTTGAGCAATTGATTAATATAACTGAGATCTCGTAGATCAGCATTTTAACTTAAATTCAAATATATTTGATATAGTTTGTCTTTATTAATGCCACTATCGTCATACCGTATGCACCGAATTTATCTTGCAGCGACCATGAATTATAGTCTTGGTTCTGATGATCCGGAAGAGTTTGCTTACTACAACAAAATCAGAAAAGAGATGGATGATATGAAAAAACAACCAATTAAAAAAGGAATTTCTCTAAATTGGGATACCTCTAGAGGAATGGATAAATGAACCTGAATACTTTTTTATTAATTGATGGGAGTCTGATGTTTATTGGTCTACCTTTATTGATGATTCTTAAAGGCAAAAATTGATCATAAATTCTCTACATTTTACCCATATTCAAATTCAATTGTTGATCCTTTATCCGTATATGGGAGTACCTCAAACCGTACATATTTATTAGTCGAATGGCCTCTCTAACTAGTTAGAACATATATGTAGTCGTCATGAGCAAATGTCTACGAAATCCACACTAAAAGAAAATTATAAATCTGAGATAGAAAAAAGATCAGAAGAAGAACTTCTTGAAGAAGAAATCAGGAATCAGCAAACATTGGATAGCTTTGTTGAATCTGATAAAAACTGGAGCTGATTAAATTTATTTTTTTAGGAAAAAGTTATGAACTTAAAAAGATCACCATTCTCAATTCTGGACAAAGACAAAAGAGAAATGGACTATATCAAAGGAGTTTACAAGAGAAAAATTCAAGCTGAAATTGAATCTTACAAAGACCCCGAAGATGAAGATAAGAGAGATACAATCCAAGCTCAAGACATATTAATGCTTGATAGGATCTCAATCTAGTTATTCTTTTTTTTCTTCTTCTTATCCTTTTTTTTCTTCTTTACCTTTTCATAAAGCTTATCAGCCTTCTTTTCGATACTGTTCAGCTTACTAGAGATTTCTTTTATAGCTTCTGCTTTTCCTTCTTTAACTACAGTATCTTTTAACTCAATAATTTTAACTGGCTCTCCTTTGACTACAGTAACTTTTGTCTCTTCAGTTTTAATCCCAAACTTACCTTTAATAAAATTGGCTATAAAAATAAGAACAGGTACATGAGCTAGACCGCCTATTACTATTCTTGTTTCTGAATAAGCCATTTAATAGTTATGTGAACTGAGATATTTAAGCATAAATTTAATTTTTAAATTCCTTTTTATTAAGCCAATAAACATTTGTAATCATCTCTTGATTCGTAGATCAATAATCTTGCTATTAATTAAATAGAGACTTTTTTAGAAAATGCCATTAGACGTATTTCTAATGAACATGTGTGTTGTGGTAATAGCGTTGCTTATCAGAAGAGAAATCAAACTTAAGAAGGCGAGATAAATTATGAAAACGCAAATTTTAAAAGAGCATTACATTCCAAATATCCATGCTATTACTCTTTTACTAATGCTTCTTCTATGCCTGTGGTTACCGCTTGCACTCAGATTCTTATTAATAATTTAATCGAACTAATTAGTTAATACTCTTATCCTTAAACTCAGCTATATCCTAATTTAGTTTTTAAAGATCTTATATGGGACTCCTGTTCCGCGTTAAAATTGTATAAATTTGCATAGTTACTTTTTCGACTAATCAGAAACCCAACTTGTAATTTTCGTTGTGCTATAAATATGTCCTCCAGATTCTATATTCTTAATGGTTTCAGGATCTGAAAAAACATGCTTAGCCACACCTTCTTCAGCTTGATGAATAACAATAACTTCTTTTGGATCAATTAAACTTTTGCCACGATATAGAGGAGTAAGTCCTACCGTTTTATGAAATTCATCTATCTCTGGACTATCAAACATTTTTACCCACTCCTCAAATGTATTTGAAAGTTTAAAGGTGAAAACAGTAGTTTCAATAGTCATAACAAAAAACTAATTGCATCTTATTTTAGATCGACTGTCAATAATCAAGAAAAAACTGGTGGATAAGGTGTTTGTCCATTCATTAATGATATGTCAATTGGTTTACAGATATTCATCAGAGCATCTTGTCCAAAACCTGGTCCAGAGGGACCGTCTATAAACTCCTGAAACTCCTCAGCTGAAATACCGTCTTTTACTTCCCAAAAACAATATACAGGACCAGTTTTAGTTACGGCATTTGCAGAATGGTTAAAAAATCCTTTTTCTTTATTAGCTGCTACCGCATCATCCCATCCACCACCTGGTGACATTGCCGCATAAGCTGTATCCCACCATTTTTCAGCTTTTCCTGCCTTAAATTCATGATGAACAATATAAAAAGTTGATGCCATAAAAATAATATTTGAGCTGATAATAAAGTTACTTGATATAAGTAAAGGGAAGATTAATTTATTTTGAATTCCTAAATAAAAAGGGGGCTAAAAGCCCCTAGCGATCGACTGTCAATATATACAATCTAAATCAGAATCCAGATATTGCTTCATAGAAATCAGCGTCTGGCAGTATTTCCTTCAAGGGTTCAATCTCCTTGGCAGGGCCTTGGACCTGCACAGTAATATCTAACACTTCAAAAAGCTTGGGAATCATATGTCCCATATTTTTGAGATGAAATAAAGCGGCGGCACCATCTTTATATGCCTCTCTTACATAAGCCTTATTTGAACCACAAGTAGTGATATTAAAAAAAAGACAGTCAGGTTCATTAGCTTTTGTCAGTACCAAAATTTCTTCTAAAAGAGCTATGCACTGGTCCATCTTCCCATCCTTGATTGTGAAGTGGGGATGGATAGAAACCATGGTTGTATCTAGAGACATTAATTTATAGATATTTCTCCTATCTTTCTAGCAACTAATCTTTATGAAAAAGTTAAAAATATGGATTATCTAAAAATTAAGAATGTTAATTTGGTATCGCATGTACCGTTTATATGTTTTTTGAAAGCTATTAATTGGATATGAGTTATTTTGCTGAACCAAACCATATTGAATATGATGCATGGTTCGATGAAAACATCGACCCAGTGGATCTTGTTAATTACTCAGATGAAAAGGAGTTCAGTGATTCGGTACACTTTAAGTTCCATAAGATGTCCACTAGAAATTTAACGATTGGTTCTTCTGATAATTTTCACTGGTAAGTAAAAGATTTTTCACTCCATATATATTTATGAATCTTACGCAGAATATGTTCCATCACTTTCTCTTCTTGCCTTAGCTAATACAATTTCATCTACAACTTTTTCAATCATATAAGCACTTTTTTTACCAAAACATTTTTCTTTTTTAATACTCTCAA
>CACAYX010000006.1 GCA_902536775.1 uncultured Prochlorococcus sp. | reverse complement strand
GCCTAATGAAAAAGATTTTTTTTCAAAAATGAAATTTGGTAATTTATAATCATCTTTTCTTAATATTATTTTTATCCAAGATAAAAAAACTTTCTCCCAAAAATTAGATTCAAAAATAAGCTTATTTTTAGAATCTTTTAACTTATTTGAAAATTGAGAAAATTCATTACATTTAAAAACCAAATCTATATTTATTTCAGAAATAATTTTTTCTGTCATACATTCTTATACAGGAATATTAGGCTTGCCTATTGTGGCTACAAGTATTAATATCCCAATTAAAACTAGAAAAGTAATTGAAAAATGAGAAATACTTTTTGAACCCTTCCTTACCATATTTCGCATAGCAAGCTTTATAAAGCTTGGAGGAGCAACTTTTTTTTCTATATTTTCATTTTTATTTTTCATTAGTTATTCAATAGATTCGTTAGAGGAAATATTCATGCGTAATAATTCATGAATAAATGGTTCAAGTCCACCATCTAAAACACTATCTAAGTCGTTAGTCTCCTTCATAGTCCTGAGATCTTTTACCATTTGATAGGGATGGAAAACATAATTTCTTATTTGATTACCCCATGCAGCTTCCACAATATCACCTTTAATATCAGCGACTTCTGCAGCTCGTTGTTCCTTAGCAATCACTAGTAGTTTAGACTTAAGCAGTAACATTGCTTTTTCTTTATTTTGTAATTGAGATCTTTCTTGTGTACATCTTACTGAAATCCCTGAAGGCAAATGAACAATTCTTACTGCTGTTTCTACTTTATTAACATTTTGCCCTCCAGCCCCACCGGATCTACTTGTTGTAATTTCTAAATCTTTTTCAGGTATATCAAGTGAAATATTGTCATCTAATTTTGGCATTACCTCCACCCCAGCAAAGCTGGTTTGTCTTTTACCATTAGCATTGAAAGGAGAAATTCTTACTAATCTATGAGTTCCTTTTTCATGTTGTAAATATCCATATGCATATTTTCCATAAATTTCAAAAGTTACACTTTTTATACCTGCTTCTTCTCCTTGAGATAATTCATTAATAATTAAACGCATTTGATTATTATCGGCCCATCTTGAATACATTCTCAATAATATCTCTACCCAATCCTGAGCATCTGTTCCACCAGCACCTGCGTTAATAGAAACTACTGCTCCTTCTTTATCGTATTCACCACATAACAATCTTTCAAATTCCCATTTATCTAAATTCTCTCTTAATTTCTTTAATCCATGCTGGGATTCCAAAATCATTTCCTCTTCAGGTTCTAAAGAATAAAGTTCAAGAGAGGCATTAGCATCAGAAATAAAAGTTTTCCATTTATCTAACAATTCAAGTTGTGCTTTAACATCATCAAGAATTAACATTTGCTTTTTAGCTGCCTCTTGATTTTCCCAAAATTCAGGCTGAGCAGAAATTTGCTCTAACTCTCTCCTTTTCGCTTTTAATCTTGGAACGTCAAAGACAATCCTGAGCATTACCCAGGCGCTCTGTTAGTTCCGAAAGATCTTTTTTGAAATCTGTAATATCTATCAAAATAGAATTTAATCGTTATTTATAATCTAACAAGCACTTTTGTTTAATAGTATAAACTAAGTATTATTTTAAAAAAATGTCCAAAGTTGAAATTTATACTTGGCAATATTGCCCATTCTGTATCCGAGCAAAATCACTACTCAAGAAAAAAAATGTAAATTTTACAGAATATAAAATAGATGGCGATGAAGATGCTAGAGCAGTAATGATTGAAAGAGCTGAAGGTAGAAGAACATTACCACAAATATTTATAGATAATGAGGGTATTGGAGGCTGCGATGATCTCTACGCATTAGAAAATGAAAATAAATTAGAAGCATTATTAAACTAGATTTTATGAAATTTCTATTCGTAATAGATCCAATTAAAAATATAAATCCCTTAAAAGATTCAACTGCTGCTTTAATGCAAGCATCATCAAAAAAAAATATTGAAATCTGGAGTTGTACTCCTCAAGATCTTGAAGCTAGAGGTGATGAAGTATGGGCCTCTTCCGTAAAAGTTGAAGTAAATCCTTGGATTTCTTTCAAAGAGAATGATTGCATACCTCTCGCCGAATTTAATTGCATTTGGATGAGAAAAGATCCTCCTGTAAATGAGGCTTATTTATATGCAACCCATCTTTTAGAAGTTGCCGAAAGAAAAGGAGTAAAAGTAATTAACAAACCCTCTTCGTTAATAGCATGGAATGAAAAGCTAGGCGCTTTGAGATACAGCCACTTAATGGCACCTACAATAGTTGCGAGTAAGGTAAAAGATCTTATTAACTTTGCAAATATAAACAATGAAGTAGTCATAAAACCTCTTGGAGGAAAAGGTGGTCAAGGTGTAATAAGGATAAATAAAAATTCTCCAGGAATTAAATCAATCATCGAATTAATAACTTCTCAAGAAGAATTACCAGTTATGATGCAAAAATTTATTCCTGAAGTTATAGAAGGTGATAAAAGAATAATTATCGTAAACGGTGAAGCAATTGGATCTATAAATAGGATTCCTCAAGGAGGAGATTTTAGGAGCAATTTAGCGATGGGAGGGAAGGCTGAACCAACATTTTTAACAGAAAAAGAAAAAAGTATCTGCTCAGAATTATCTCAACATTGCAAAGATGAAGGTTTATTTTTTGTGGGTATTGATGTAATAAATGGAATGCTTAGCGAGATTAATGTAACCAGCCCAACAGGTCTAAGAGAAATAGAAAATTTATCCAATAAGAATGTTTCAGAGGAAGTTATTGAAAAATTACTAGAAATTATCTAGTATTTTTTAGCGAAAAATATTTGTTTTACTATAGATTCAAATTTTAATTGAATCTCATCTATTTCTTTCTCTAAAATAGAGCCTGAAACTATACCTGAACCGGCAGTAAATTCAATATTTTCTTCAATATACCTAGCTCCTCTTATTGCTAAAAGAAATGAAGCATTTCCTGATGAATCAACCCAACCCATTGGAGAAGCATAATTTCCTCTAGGAAAAGACTCAAGAGTGTTTATCCAATCCAATGCTGCATTTTTTGGGTAACCACAAACAGCCGGAGATGGATGTAAGTTTTTAAGCAATTCAAAAGGACATATATTTTCAACTTTAGAGAAAATGAGTGTTTGCAAATGATAAATATCTCCAAATGAATTTACCTTGATATCACTTTTTTTAAAGTTTTTTATTTTTAAAACTTCTAAACATTTAATCAAATACTGTGTTACGTAATTATGTTCCTTTAAGTCTTTAGTACTTTTTAGGAGTTTCTTAAAATTTGAATTAGTAGAGATAGTTCCAGCTAGAGCCTCCAAAGTTAAGTTAGGTTTATTAAAAGAAAATAATTTTTCAGGAGATGCTCCAAACAAAATATCCTTACTATTTCTTTTCCAAACGTATCTGCATGTATTTGGTTGATTCGTTTTTAATCTTTTTAAAATTTCTACTAAATCTAATTTATTTTTAAATTTTATTTTAATCCTATTCGCTAAAACTATCTTTTCGAGAATTCCTTTTTCTACTAATTGAATTCCTCTATTTACTACTTTTTTTAAACTTTTATTAGAAGTTTTTAAGGAGTGCAAGAAATCATCAATCATAGGTAAATCAAAACTAGTTTTTGAGCCAGATGATTTTATTAATTCTGAGACAGAATTAATAACTTGATTTCTAATTGTCCATATTTCTTCAATTAATGTTCTTAATGATGATTTACCTTCAACATAACCATTGATTCTTAACCAACAATTCTTTTTACTTTTAATGATTAATATTTTTGGTAAAATAGCTTCCAAACTAGGTACATCAGAAGATAAATTCTTATTATTCAAGTTTTCAGAAAAAGAAAATAAATAAATTATTTTTGAAAGTGCAGAATTATCTGATTCATTAGTTAAGTTAATTAAATTTTTAAAATTCTCAGAATTAAACTCTTTTGCTAATTCAAATCTTTTTGGACCATCCAAAGTAACATATTTACATTTCTCAAAAGCAATATATGAAATACCATTAGATTCCTCCCAAAATGAAGAAAACGGATATTTATTTATAAACAATTTATATACTTGTAATAAATCAATAGAAGGAATCTCAACACAAATACTTACTAATCCAGAATTTTCCACTTTCTTATCGAAAGAGGAAAATACATCTTTTAAAAAATCTGTTAAGTTTAAATCATTTTTCATTACTTATTGAAAATAACTAAAAATCATGCAATAAAGTAAAAAATGTAACTCAATTTATAAACTACATTTAATAATGATCGAATTTTGTGAGTTAAATAAAAATGGACGAAGATAAAAAAAAATTATGGAAAAAAGCGATAAAATGGCCTCTTTATTCTGTTGCCATACTTCCAGTTTTAATAACAGGGGCTTATATACTCAATCAATATGGAAGGGTAAAAATTTATAATTTGATTGCATTTACTTTAGCTGCAATTTTTATATTACTTTGGGAAAACCTAACTAATGATTTATTCGACGCAGAAACAGGAATCGATGAATTTAAATTCCATTCAATTGTAAATCTTGTAAAAAATAAAAAAGTAATTTCACTTATTGCATATACATCTTTAGTTATTGGTTTATTAATAATTTCAATTATTTCAGTATCAACAACTATAAACATTTTGATTTTAGTGGCATCTTGCTGCTTCTTAGGATATTTATATCAAGGACCTCCTTTTAGATTAGGCTATCAAGGTTTAGGAGAACCATTATGCTGGCTTGCATTTGGACCTTTTGCCTACTCTGCAGTCTTAATTGCGTTAAATCCGTCTAATATTTACTTCGAAGATATTCCTTGGAAAGTTTCTTTATTACTTGGTTCAGGACCTTCATTGGCAACAACTCTTGTATTATTTTGTTCTCATTTTCATCAAATTTCTGAAGATAAAAAGCATGGGAAAAATTCACCTTTAGTTCGGCTAGGAGCAAAAAAAGGTTCTCAACTTGTGCCTTGGATAATTTTTACAATATATATTTTTCAACTTTTAACTATAATTACTGGATTTATTCCAGTGTTTTGTATAATTTATTTAATTAGTTTTCCTCAAGCAATAAGACTTATAAATTTATTAAAGTCTTCATATAAAAAACCTTCTGCAATAAAAAATTCCAAATTCGTCGCAATAAAATTTCAAACTCTTAATGGAGTTGGCTTAATCACAGGATTAATTTTTAATTACTTGCTTAATAAATGAAATTAATATTTAAAAAAAAATCTTATATCTTTAAGTTATCCACAAAAGTAGAAAATTCTAAAACCACTTATCTTACAAAACTGGGTTGGATTATTAAATTATCAAGTAATGATAAAAAAATTGGGTTTGGAGAAGTTTCACCACTTCTAGAAGAAGACTTAAAAAAATGTGCAAAACAACTAAATATGATCCCTGAGAATGTAGAAGAATTTGATTTATCTGAGCAAATAAATATTTTTCATCCATGCATTCAATCTGCAATAAATTCTGCATTAGCTGAGCTAAATCGAAAAATAATTTTTAAAGAAAAATATACCTTTGATGAAATTGATAAAACAGCCATACTTTTAAATTCTGAAAATCTAATTTCAGAGCTAAATGAAATTAAAAAAAGACAATCTAATATTGGAAAATCAGTAACAATAAAATGGAAAGTAGCATTAAGAGATAATCTTGAGGAAGAAGCAAATTTAGAAGAAATTTTAAGTCAAATAGGCAATAATACTAAGTTAAGAATAGATGCTAATGGTTCTTGGGGCAGAAAAATAGCTAATAGATGGGCTGATATTTTGAAAGATAACAAAAATATAGATTGGTTAGAACAACCTCTCTGTGTTGATGATATTGAAGGAATGAAAGAACTCAACAAAAAAATCCCAATAGCCTTAGACGAATCACTTTTAAAATTTCCAACTTTGATTAATGAGTGGAAGGGTTGGCAAATTCGAAGGCCTTCCCAAGAAAATAATCCAGTTAATCTTTTAAGAGAATTAGAAAATAAAAAAGCTTTAATATCTATAAGTTCCTCATTTGAAACTGGAATAGGGCAAAGATGGCTTTATCATTTATCTTCTCTACAATTACAAGGACCAACTCCAAAAGTTCCTGGTTTAGCAATGAATAAATTCCCTAATTCGTTTCTATTTTTAAATGAAGCAAAAAAGATATGGGATCAACTATGAAAAATAAAATTCATACTATTGAAGTTGAAAATAATGAAACTCAATCAGTAGAGAAAATTATTGGGAAAATTAGAGAGAATAAAATTATTTATATAAAAAACAAATTTTATGAAGATGAAAATGTATTAGATTCAATTACTGAAAATGGACCTGGAATTATCTTAAATAGTAGTGGGAGTTCTGGAAAACCAAGACAATGTTTTCACCATTTAGATAATCTTCAATTATCTGCTATCACATCAGGAAAATGGCTTATAGAGCAAGGATTTGAATTGCAAAAAAGCCTAATTTTAAATACTTTACCTCTGAACCATATAAGTGGATTAATGCCAATTTTTAGAAGTCAAACTTGGGGATGTGATTGTATTAATATTTCTCCGAATTTAATAAAAAAAACTCGAGAACTTTTACTTTTTACAATTAAATCAAAAAAAAACAAAAAACACTTGATTACATCATTAGTACCTACACAATTACAAAGACTTTTAGCTCAAAAAGATGGTATTAGTTGGCTAAAAATTTTTGATCTAATTTGGGTGGGTGGAGCTTCAATTTCAAGGGAAACTGCAGAACAATGTATAGAAGAAAAAATAAAATTAGCACCTTGTTACGGCTCAACTGAAACAGCAGCAATGGTTACGAGTTTAAAACCAAAAGAATTCTTAATGGGTTATAAAAATGTTGGAGAAATTCTACATGATACAAAAATAAGAATTAACGCGAAAGGATTAATCGAGATAAACTCAGCCAGAATTGGAATCGAAATAATAGACTCTTCAAAAACTGAAAATTTCAAAAATAAAAATGGGTGGTGGCAAACCGGTGATTTAGGTGAAATTAATCAAATCAATAATTCTTTTTATTTAAACTTGATTGGAAGAAGCGATAACGCTTTTAATTCAGGAGGAGAAATCGTTTTCCCAGAAGTTATTGAATCAAGATTAAATGATTTCATTATGAAAGAAAATATCCCTATTAATAAATTCAATATTTCAAAAGTGTCTAACAAATTATGGGGAAATAAAATTAAAGTAATTATTGAATTTAGAGAACTTACAAATTATAAAAATATTGAAATTTCTTTAAATTTATTAAAAAAATTTTCTCAAAGATGGCCTAAACATGAAAAGCCTGAAGAGTGGGTTGTTAAAAACAAAAATACTAGTGGAGAAAAAATAAACTATAAATTTATAAAATAATAATTAGCATTCTTTTAAATTTGCACTTACATTTGAAGCCTCTATCCATCTTTCTAAATGATCGGGAAGTGCTATTTTATTTCTTGAATCAACATCTAAAGAACAATGTATAATTTTCCCTTCGGCTACTTTATTTCCATTTTTTATAAAAAAGCTATTTACTTGGAACAAATGAGTATTAATTTTAAGTGGAGCAATTTTTACTTTTAAAAAATCTCCAATTTTAATAGGCGCAAAAAAGTTGGCTTCGCAGTTTACTATGGGAAAAATAATTTGACTTTTACGTATAGAAAAATCTGGAAAAATATCTTGATATGGAATCCCATAAATTTCGATACTCTCTTCCCAAGCTTCGTGCGACCATTTTAATAAGTTATGAAAATGAATTACACCTGCAGAATCACAATCACCGAATCTTACCTTCTTCTGCAATATCAACCAGTCAGCGGGTCTCATTTAAAAAACTATCTATCAACAGATCCCATAATGACATCTATTGAGCCAAGAATTGCCATAATATCGGCGATTTTGGCACCTTTAAGAATATGAGGCAATATTTGCAGATTATTTAAATCAGCTGCTCTGATTTTAAATCTCCATGGGGTAACTTCATTATTTCCTTGAATGAATACACCTATTTCTCCTTTACCGGACTCTAATCTTGTATACAATTCTCCGTTAGGAATTTTAAAAGTTGGAGCAACCTTCTTAGCTACATATTGATAGTCCATACCAAATATTTCACTTTTCTTATCTTCAGTCGCCATTCTTTGAGCTTCCAAATTTTCTGTTGGACCTCCTGGAATCATTTTACAGGCTTGGCGAATGATGCTTAGTGATTGTCTCATCTCTTCGACTCTCACTCGATATCTCGCATAACAATCTCCTTCATTTTCTGAAGCAATCTGCCAATCAAAATCGTCATAACATTCATAACTATCGACTTTCCTTAAATCCCAGGAAACTCCAGAAGCTCTAAGCATTGGCCCAGACAAAGACCAATTAATTGCCTGGTCTCTTTGTATTGTTCCCAAACCTTCAATTCTTTTTCTGAAAATTGGATTATTTGTGATTAATTTTTCATATTCATCAATCTTAGGTCCAAACCAATCACAAAAGTCTATACATTTTTCTAACCATCCGTATGGAAGATCACATGCGACACCACCTATCCTAAAGAAATTATTATTTATCAGCCTCTGTCCAGTAGCAGCTTCCCAGAGATCATATATCATTTCTCTTTCTCTAAAGATATAGAAAAATGGAGTTTGAGCTCCTACGTCTGCTAAAAAGGGACCGAGCCACAAAAGATGATTAGCAATACGATTGAGTTCTAGCATTAGAACTCTGATGTAACTAGCTCTTTTAGGAACTGGAATATTAGCTAATCTTTCAGGAGCATTTACTACAATAGCTTCATAAAACATTCCTGCTGCATAATCCATCCTGCTTACATAAGGGACATACATTACATTTGTCCTATTTTCAGCTATCTTTTCCATTCCTCTATGTAAATATCCAATTACTGGCTCACAATCAATGACATTCTCACCATCAAGAGTTACAACTAACCTTAAAACCCCATGCATTGAGGGATGGTGAGGGCCAAAATTGACCACCATTGGTTCTGTTCTAGTCTCTAGCTGAGCCATTGGAAATTTAACTTCTAAATAAATCTTAGTCGAAAGTTATGCAAACTGACCTATCTGATTCATCTTTTTTCAATCATAAATCAGTTATGACAGATGAGATTATTGCCTCGTTAGAGCATTACCCATTAATCCATAACAACCAACTTCAAGGAATAGACGCAACTTTAGGCGGAGGCGGGCATTCCTATCATTTATTGAGAAAATATTCGGATTTAAATATAATTGGACTTGATCAAGATCCATTCGCAAGAAAATCAGCATCAAAAAAACTTGATGAATTTAAAAATAGGCTTGATATTAGGGCTACAAATTTTGCGGATTTTATGCCAAAAGAAAAAGTTTCTTTTGTGATTGCAGATCTTGGAGTAAATAGCAACCAAATTGATGACCCAAAAAGAGGATTTAGTTTCCAAAAAGATGGTCCGCTTGATATGCGCATGAATCCTTTTCTTGAAGTTGATGCAGAGAAATTAATTGAAACTTTAAATGAACAAGATCTAGCTAACCTAATTTATAAATATGGAGAAGAGAGATTATCAAGAAAGATTGCTAGGAAAATAAAAATGGATTTAAAGGAAAATGGGAAATATTCTGGGACAAAAGAATTAGCTTATTCTATTGCAGGCTGCTTTCCACCAAAACAAAGATATAAAAAAATACACCCAGCAACAAGAACATTTCAAGCACTAAGAATTGCTGTCAATAAAGAAATTGAAGTATTAGAAAAATTTTTGCAAATTGTCCCTGAATGGCTTTTGCCAGGAGGTATTATTTCTATTATTAGTTTTCATTCCCTGGAGGATAGGTTAGTTAAAAATTCTTTTAAGAATGATCAAAGACTAAAAAACCTGACAAAAAAACCAATAATTCCTTCCGAAAAAGAAGTCGAACTCAATAAAAGAGCTAGAAGTGGAAAATTAAGAATTGCTCAATTAAAGTAAGGGCCAATAATCTCTAGCGTAATGATCTGATCGTATTTGTAAGAATATGAATTGCTTTTTTTATATC
This sequence comes from uncultured Prochlorococcus sp., assembly GCA_902536775.1. Classification (GTDB taxonomy): domain Bacteria; phylum Cyanobacteriota; class Cyanobacteriia; order PCC-6307; family Cyanobiaceae; genus Prochlorococcus_A. Next base: position 41,169 of record CACAYX010000006.1, on the reverse strand, counting down.
TTTTGAATTAGTGCTTAATCCAATACTTAACCTTATTGAAGATTCTGCTTCTTTAAAAGATCTACCTAAGGCTAGTAACACATGAGATGGTTCACCATTACTGCATGCAGATCCACTAGAACAAATTATTTTAGATTTTAAAAGTTTATGAAACTTTGCTCCGTTTAAATCCAATACAGTCAAATTTAAATTGTGAGGTAATCTTTTTTCTATGGAGCCATTAATTAATAAACCAGAATTATTTTCTAACAAACCCTCTAAAAGGGTATTTCTATGCAAAAGTAATTTCTCAGCATTATTTTTTTGATTAAAAACTGCTATCTCTATTGCTTTAGCAAAGCCAACTACTAAAGGGAGAGGTAATGTACCAGACCTGAGACCATATTCCTGACCTCCTCCAATAATTAAAGGCTCAAGATTCATTGTTTCATCAATCAAAAGAAGTCCTATCCCTTTAGGACCATATATTTTGTGAGAACTCATCGTTATCATATTTACATCTGATAAAAGATTGTTTAACTCGATATAACCTAAACATTGTGCAAAATCAGAGTGAAAAGTTATTCCTCGCGATTTACATATCTTTGAAATATTCTCTAAAGGCTGGATAACTCCTATTTCGTTATTTGCCAACATAACACTCACCAGAAATGTATCTTCTCTTAAATTATTTTTGAATTTTTCTTCTGAAATTAAGCCATTTTTATTAGGATTAATTTCTGTAACCATAAATCCCTCTTTTTTTAGCTGGTTTAGGGGCTCCAAAACAGCTTTATGCTCTGTTTTTAAGGTAATAATATGTCCATAATTTCCTGTTTTTTTATAGAAATTTCTAGCAAAACCTAATAAGGCTAAGTTATTAGATTCAGTTGCCCCGCTTGTAAAAATAACTTTTTTATTCTTAAGAAATAAATTTTGCTCTATTTTTTCTCTTGAGGCTTCCAATATAGCGCTTGCGTTAATCCCCGCCAAATTAGATTTGCTTGCAGGGTTAGAAAATATCTCACTCCAAAAAGGTTTCATAGAATCAACAACATCTTTAGAGCAAGGAGTCGAAGATTGATAGTCTAGTAGTATGGGAGTTGATAGCATTATGTTTATTATATAAAATTCTGTTTATTACTAGAAATTCAAATTTAAGAATTTAAAAAATGAATGAAATTAATCAAATAAATAATGAACCGGTAAGAAAATCAAGAATTTTATTAGTGGATGATGAGCCTGGTTTAAGAACAGCTGTTAAAACATTTCTAGAAGATGAAGGCTTTGAAATATTTATTGCAGTTGATGGCGAGGATGGTTGGGAAAAAGCTCAAACAATTTTTCCCGATTTGATAATTAGCGATGTTATGATGCCACGAGCCAACGGTTATGATTTATTAGAAAAAATTAGAGAGGATGAAAAATTAGGAGGAACTCCAGTTATTTTTCTAACTGCAAAAGGAATGACTCTAGACAGAACAGAAGGGTATCTTGCAGGAGTTGATGATTATATTTCCAAACCTTTCGATCCCGATGAATTAGCTGCAAGAGTTAAAAATGTAATCAACAGACAAGAACGACTATTAAAAGAAGCGGCACGATTCGCAGATATTGACGTAAGCAAAATGGCAAAACAAATTACTGAAATAAAATCTATGCTCACAGACCAAAACCAGACTAATCCAGAAAATAAAATTAATCTTCCTAGTTTTACTCCTAGAGAAGCGAGTGTGCTTCAACTAGTAGCAGAGGGACTGATGAACAAGGAAATTGCTAGAAAGCTTGAAACATCAATTAGAAATGTTGAGAAATATGTAAGTAGACTTTTTATCAAGACAGGTACATCCAGCCGAACAGAATTAGTTCGTTATGCACTTGAAAATCATTTAGTAAAATAAATTATATTATTTTTTCGAATTCAATTAGTTTTGAAAAATAAAAAGGAGCTTGATTTAATTTCTTTTTAACAACTTTAAATCCTTTTTCTTTAGCAGCATTGATAATACCCTTTTCTTTCAATGTATATGCCCTTGTAGTTTTACTTGGCCCAGGAAATAATTTTCCAATATTTTTTAGAACAGCAAGAACTGGAGTGTAAGGAGCAAAGCTAACAATAAGTTTTTCTTTGCTTAAATCACATAGATGTTGAACCATTTCTTCTGCGACTGGTTGAGGATAATGAATAAATACATCCAAACAAACTACAACATCAAATAATCCTTTTAATTTTTCCAGATCACAGACTTCATATTTAATTTTAACTTGACTCAAACCTAATTCATGAATGCGTTTTTTTGTTTCTTTAATCATTTCAGAAGAAATATCGCTCACCTGTAGTTCTTTTATACCGAGTCTTAATAAAGGTATGGAAAGACTTCCTACACCACAACCTGCATCACAATAACTTTTTTTTGTTAGTTCTGGATAAGTTTTGATGTATGAGACTACATCATCTACAGTTTTTTGATGTCCTTTCCTAATATTTTTCTGAACTGTATTAATTTCATCAGATTTGCTATAAATTTTATTCCATCTTTCAAAGCCAGTACCATTAAAATACTCTCTTACTTCACTTTTTTCGATAATCTTATTTGACGTCATAGTATTCTATGAAAATTTATTCTTTTTATACTAACTAACTGGCGCCAAATTAATTGCACGCCATTATAGGAAAGAATTGATTTGTTATTTTGTCAGAATTGAATTCTAAAGATATTTATAAAATTGCTGTCGTAATGGGTAGTGATTCAGATCTAAAAACATTGAAACCAGCCGTCGATATTTTAAGAGAATTTGGAATAAAAACTGAAGTTTGTATACTTTCTGCACATCGAACACCTATTGAAATGATGGAATATGCAAAAAATGCAGAATCAGAAAACATTAAAGTAATAATTGCCGGTGCTGGGGGTGCTGCTCATCTTCCAGGAATGCTGGCATCCATAACTTGCATTCCTATAATTGGCGTACCAGTAGAGAGTAAGACACTTAAGGGGATTGACTCTCTTTTATCAATCGTTCAAATGCCCGCTGGAATTCCAGTTGCAACAGTTGCAATTAATGGAGGTCAGAATGCTGGATTATTGGCAATAGAGATTATCAGTGTATTTGATGAATCCATAAAGAAAAATTTGAAAGAATTTAGAGAAAATCTACATTCACAGGTAAGAACTAAAAATAGTAAGTTATCAAATATTGGACCTGACAATTATCTTCAAAATAAATGAACTAATATTTTTCTCTTAGTCCTTGTTAAGAAAGTTTTCTTTTTTAAGGTAGTTAATAATTTCTTCAACGGAATCATTTAAATCTAACGAACCTGTATCAATAATAATTTCGGGATTAAGAGGAGCTTCATATGGACTAGAAATCCCTGTGAATTCCTTAATTTCACCCAAACGAGCTTTCTTATAAAGACCTTTAGTATCCCTATTTTCGCAAACTTTGATATCAGCAGCACAATAAACTTCAATAAAATCCTTAGATCCAATAATTTTTCTCACCTTATCTCTATCACTAATAAATGGCGAAACAAATGCTGTAATAGTTATTATCCCAGCATTCATAAATAAATTCGCAACTTCGCCAATTCTTCTTATATTTTCTTCTCTATCTTCATCCGAAAAACCAAGATCTTTGCATAAACCGTGTCTAATATTATCTCCATCCAACACATAAGTCGAAAAACCATCTAAGTGTAAAACTTCATTTAAAGCGTTGGCCAAAGTACTTTTACCAGAACCAGATAAACCTGTAAACCAGATAACCATACCTTTATGCCCTCTCATTTTCTCTAACTTTTCTCTATCAATAGTTAAGTTGTGCCACTTTATATTGGTTGACTTTGTTTGATTTTGTTCTTTCATTTTTTACTTCATCAAAATTAAAAACCTATCTTAACCCTTGCTTCATAAATTATGAAATCCCTCTTTACGAAGAAACTCAATTGATTTCGATACCATATCACCCTGTAACTGAATATTTCTATCAATTAATATTCCTCCAGTTCCACAAAAAACTTTAATTTTTTTTAGTAATTCTTTTAATAAGATTTCATCTTCAGTGCCTAAACCTCTAATTAAAGTTATAGTCTTGCCCTTTTTACCTTTTTTTTGTTTTGAAATATTTATTTTTGATCTTTTATTAAAAGTATCTACCTTAGCTGTCTCTTCAGATTTATTTTCTTGATTATCAAATTCGATCCAATTCTTTTTTCCCATTATTTTCAATATAATCTATAGTTAGTTAATACTTATTCTATAAAAAAAGTGGTAAGTACATTTTCTCGCAAAGATCAAAACTATAAAAATGACGATTTAAATCAACCCTCCAAAGAGGGAAGATTTGGAAAATACGGTGGTCAATATGTTCCTGAAACGCTAATGCCCGCTCTTTTTGAGCTTGAAGACGCTGCATCTAATGCATGGAAAGACAAACTTTTTGTAGAAGAATTAAACCATCTACTTAAGACTTATGTAGGAAGAGAAACACCACTTTATGAAGCCAAAAGACTTACTGAACATTACAAGAATAAACAAGTAACTCCTAGAATATGGCTTAAAAGAGAAGATTTAAATCATACTGGGGCTCACAAAATTAATAATGCTCTTGGACAAGCTTTATTGGCAATAAGAATGGGCAAAAAAAGAATAATTGCAGAAACTGGAGCAGGTCAGCATGGAGTTGCTACTGCTACTGTTTGTGCGAGATTTGGCTTGAAATGTATCATCTACATGGGTGCTGAAGACATAAAAAGGCAATCCCTTAACGTTTTCAGAATGAAACTTTTAGGAGCTGAAGTTAAAGTTGTAAATTCTGGGACTGCAACACTTAAGGATGCTACTAGTGAGGCAATTAGAGATTGGGTTTCTAATGTCGAAACCACACACTACATTTTAGGATCTGTTGCAGGCCCACACCCTTTCCCAAAGATTGTACGAGATTTTCATGCAGTTATAGGTGAAGAAACTAAAAAACAATGTTTGGAATCATTTGGATCTTTGCCCGATATTTTGCTTGCTTGTGTAGGTGGGGGATCAAATGCAATGGGGCTTTTCCATCCTTTTGTTAAAGAAACTTCTGTGCGTCTTATTGGAGTTGAAGCCGCAGGAAGCGGAGTTGATACTGACAAACATGCTGCCACTATCACTAAAGGGTCAGTTGGAATATTGCATGGATCAATGAGTCTTCTCTTGCAAGATGATAATGGTCAAGTACAAGAAGCTCACTCAATAAGTGCAGGTTTAGATTACCCTGGAGTAGGTCCTGAACATAGCCATTTAAAAGATATAGGTAGAGCAGAATATGGATCAGTAACAGATCAAGAAGCTTTAGAAGCTCTAAAACTTGTTAGTGAACTAGAAGGAATTATACCTGCACTTGAAACTTCCCATGCCTTTGCTTGGTTAGATAAATTATGCCCTAGTCTTGAAAAAGATACTCATATAGTTATCAATTGCTCTGGTAGAGGCGACAAAGATGTTAATACTGTTGCATCTTCATTAGATATCTAATCAATACCTTGGGATTGATGGATCAATATATCTACTCCATCCATCAATACCCTCCTCCAAGTTCCATATTTCGCTCACAATATTATTATCCAAGCACCATTGAGAAAAGTTATAACTTCTTATTCCTGCATGACAGGTAACTACAATTTCTCTTTCTAATAAACCAGCAAATATTTCTTCAACATATTCAAATGTGACCTTACTTATTGGTATATGTAAAAATTCTTTTGAGAAACGAGCTATTTCAAGCTCTGACTGTTCTCTTACATCAATCAAAACTGGATCCTCTTTCTCAGAATTAAACCAATCATTGAGACTAGAAGCATTTATAGATTTTGGATAACTTCCCAATTTATAGGATAAATTATGTGTTATTTACAATTTAATAAATTAAGTTGCAGCAGGAAGTTTATTGTTAAAAATAAAAATAAACATTGATAATGAAACTTAGATTAGTAGCAATAATACTATTATTATCTTTATTACTTTTTTTTGGTTTTAAAAAAGTATCTGCTAATAAAAATAAGGAGCAAAGTACAAATATTGAGCAACTAAATATCTTAAGATATATACCTGAAAACAATAAATTATTATTTATTTCAAATTTAGATAGTTTTCATATTGTTAAAAGTAATGAAAAAGATAAAAATTCAACAAACCAAGATGACTTTGTTTTAATAAAAGACTCTATATTAGATTACTTAGGTATAGATCTAGGCAACAATAAATTAGAAGATATCTATAACAATGAACTTATAATCTCATTTTTTGAAAATAATAAAAAGCTTAAAGATGATATTTTGATTATTTTTAAAATTAAGCCAGAAAAAACAATGGACGATTTATTAAACTTGCCTAATAAAATTGATCAAATTGATGAGATAATTTCAATTAATAGAGAAAACAAAATAAACTACCTTAAATATATATACCGAACCGACGATAATTATATAATTGCATCTTCAGATAAAAAATTGATCAAAAATAGTATTAACTTTAGTAATGATTCTAAAGAAAAAAAATTTCAATATGAGGAAGAACTTTTTGGACTAAAAAACGAAAAAAATATATTATTTACAAATAAATTTTGGGAAAGTATATTTTTTGATAAAGAAATTTTTACTGAGAATAAAGAGGATGTTATAGCTACAACTTTTGATTTAAAAAATAAATATTTAATTTTAAAATCCTATTTACTAAATAATAAAAAAAATATTGATATTCTTACTTACGATCAGTTTATAAATCAAGAGAATGCTAATGAAGATAATCCTGAAATTTCAATTTTTAGTGATATAAAAAATTTTGAAAAATATCTAAAACCTTTAATAAATGATTTTGAACTCAATTTTTTTGAAGAGTTTAATCAAAATAATAATCAAAATATTTTAATTCTCAATTCAAATAAAGATTGGCTTATTACATTTGAAAAAAATAATGAAAATCAATTTGATTTAAGTGCTTTTAAAAAACTAAAAGATTTCAACAAATACACTTTGAAACAAAATGAAGATATTTATTCGATATATTCTAAAGATATTCTTGAAGAAAAAGACGATGTTATAAAACAGTTAACTTATGAAAATATCTATTCAATAGAATCAGGAAGTTTACAAATCATAAGTAATCATTTAATTGATGGTAAAAAACTAGAGAAAATATCAAAAAAATTTTTTAACCTAAAAAGTAATAAAGATAAATCTACTGTTCTTTTTTCAAAAGTTGATATCAAAAATGGTAATTCTAATAAAATTGAATATTTTTCTAATTTGCAGGACCTTAATTTTCTCATTAAAAATATTTTAAAAATATCGAATGAAGAATCGCTAGAAATCATAAGTCAATCTATTCCTGAACAAAATCCAATTCTTTATAAAGAAACAATATTAAAAATTCTTTAAATTAAAGTTATTCAAACAAGCTTCAGAAATAATCATTTTATATTTTTGTGAAATTAATATCTTGTGGTTAATTAAAAATTATTTGACTATCTTTAATCTATAAGTATTTGATATTGAATTAAGCAATTGGATAGTAACAAACTAATTTTAAAACCAGGATTAGAGGGCGTCCCAGTTACTAATTCATCTATCTGTGATATTGACGGCAACAAAGGTAAATTGTTGTACAGAGGGTACTCCATTGAGGAACTATCCCAAAAAAGCAGTTTTTTAGAAACTGCTTACCTATTAATTTGGGGTGAATTGCCCACAGCTATTCAACTTAGAGATTTTGAACAAGAAGTTCAGATGCACCGAAGGTTGAGTTTTAGAGTCAGAGATATGATGAAATGTTTCCCTGCGACAGGTCATCCTATGGATGCTCTTCAATCTAGTGCGGCTTCTTTGGGGTTATTCTATTCACGTAGAGCAATAGATGATCCTAATTACATCTACAACGCAGTGATAAGACTAATTGCAAAAATTCCCACAATGATTGCTGCGTTTCAACTTATTAGAAAAGGACAAGACCCAATTCAACCTAGAGATGATTTAACTTACTCATCAAATTTTCTTTACATGCTGACTGAAAAAGAACAAGATCCTATAGCTGCAAAAGTTTTTGATAGGTGTTTAATTCTACATGCCGAACATAGTTTAAATGCAAGTACATTTAGCGCTAGAGTTACTGCAAGTACTCTTACAGACCCATATGCTGTCATCGCCTCTGCAGTTGGAACCCTTGCTGGCCCACTGCATGGAGGAGCAAATGAGGATGTAATTGCAATGTTAGAAGAGATTAAAACTCCAGAAAATGCTGGATCTTTTTTAGATAATGCAATTAAAAATAAAAGTAAGATAATGGGATTCGGCCACAGAGAATATAAAGTTAAAGATCCAAGAGCAATAATTCTTCAAAAACTGGCGGAAGAGCTTTTTATTAGATTTGGAGCAGATGAAATGTATGAAGTTGCTAAATCACTCGAGGCAGAGGCAATACCAAGACTTGGACCTAAGGGAATATTCCCTAACGTGGATTTTTATTCTGGTCTTGTTTATAGAAAACTTGGTATTCCTCGTGATTTATTTACTCCAATTTTTGCCATATCCAGAGTTGCTGGTTGGTTAGCTCATTGGAGAGAGCAACTTGGAGCAAACAGAATTTTCAGACCATCGCAAATCTATACAGGTTCAAAACCAAGAGATTGGATCAGCCTAGAAAGTAGAGAATAATATTTGCAGCTTTTCATAAAAAACACACATATTGTTTGTGAGGAGTTAATGTATTAAATAAATAACGTAAAAATTTTGGAATACGGATTAGATCTCGAATATAGTTTTAATGAATTCTTAAAGGGTTTTGGCCTTTCCAGTGAAATCGCTCATATAATTTGGCTTCCTCTACCTATGCTTTTGGTTTTAGTAGCGGCAGTTGTTGGAGTTTTAGTAACAGTTTGGCTTGAAAGAAAAATATCTGCTGCTGCTCAACAAAGAATAGGTCCCGAATATGCAGGAGCGCTTGGTGTCCTCCAACCAATTGCAGATGGTCTTAAGTTACTTGTCAAAGAGGATATTATTCCTGCTAAAGCGGATGGAATTCTCTTCACCGCAGGACCTATATTAGTTCTTGTCCCAGTGATTCTATCCTGGTTAATTGTCCCTTTTGGACAAAACCTATTAATAAGTAACGTTGGTATTGGAATTTTCCTGTGGATCGCTTTAAGCAGTATCCAGCCAATTGGACTTCTTATGAGCGGATATGCATCAAATAATAAGTATTCTTTATTAGGCGGTTTAAGAGCAGCAGCTCAATCAATAAGTTATGAAATTCCTCTTGCTTTATCTGTACTAGCTATCGTACTAATGACAAATTCTCTAAGTACTATTGACATTGTCAATCAACAAAGTGGTGCTGGAATCCTTAGTTGGAATATATGGAGACAACCAGTCGGTTTTATAGTCTTTTGGATCTGTGCTCTTGCAGAATGTGAAAGACTTCCATTTGACTTACCCGAAGCGGAAGAAGAATTAGTTGCAGGATATCAAACTGAATATGCAGGAATGAAATTCGCATTGTTCTACCTTGGTAGTTACATTAATTTGATCCTTTCAGCTTTATTGGTATCAATACTTTATTTGGGAGGATGGGGTTTTCCTATTCCAGTTGAATTAATAGCTAAGTTTTTAAATTTGCCAATTAATTCACCCTTCATACAAGTTTTCACTGCATCAATAGGAATTGTAATGACTGTATTGAAAGCATATCTTTTAGTTTTCATTGCAATATTATTGCGTTGGACAACTCCTAGAGTAAGAATAGATCAACTATTAGATCTAGGATGGAAGTTTCTTCTTCCAATTTCTCTTGCTAATCTTCTGATAACTGCAGGATTAAAACTTGCTTTTCCGCAATTCTTTGGTGGTTAAACTTAAGTAAAAATACTTAAATTAAAAATTAATCCACTAAAATAAAATTACTAAGTAAATTCTTCAAAATGAAAAATTTCCTTCAACAAATAAATAGTTATATCAAAGAAGCATTTAATGCTGGCAAATATTTATATAATGGCTTCTCAGTTACTTTTGATCATCTTCGAAGAAGACCTGTCACTGTTCAATATCCATATGAAAAATTAATACCTTCTGAAAGATATAGAGGGAGGATACATTATGAATTTGATAAGTGTATTGCTTGTGAAGTTTGCGTGAGAGTATGCCCCATAAATTTACCAGTCGTTGATTGGGTAATGAACAAGGAAACCAAAAAAAAGGAACTAAGAAATTATTCTATAGATTTTGGAGTATGTATATTTTGTGGAAATTGTGTTGAATATTGTCCAACTAATTGTCTTTCTATGACCGAAGAATATGAATTAGCTACTTTTGACAGGCACAATCTAAATTTTGATAATATCGCACTTGGTAGGTTACCTACAAACGTTACAACAGATCCTTCAGTTAAACCTCTAAGAGAACTTGCCTATCTTCCTAAAGGTGTCATGGACCCTCATGAAATCCCAGCTTCAGATACTAGAGTTGGTAAATTACCAGAAGAAGTCTATGATTGGATGAGGCCAGAATCCAATGAAAATAAAGATAAAGTTTCTAATCCAAACAACTAATTTCAATTAATTTATGTCCATTGCAATAACAACTCAAATTATTTGTTTTACAGTTTTATCTTTAGTTATCCTCATCGGAGCACTTGGTGTTGTATTACTCGAAAGTATTGTTTATTCAGCCTTTCTTCTAGGAGGAGTTTTTATGAGTGTGGCAGGATTATATCTACTTTTAAATGCAAGTTTTGTTGCTGCAGCACAAGTTTTAGTTTATGTGGGTGCAGTTAATGTATTAATAATCTTTGCAATAATGCTAGTCAATAAAAAAGAAGATTTAAAGCCCATAAATGACATTAAATCAAGAAGAATCATATCAACCTCAATATGTTTAACCCTACTAAGCCTTTTAATAAGAGTTGACTTGACTAATATATGGAGCCTATCAAGTCCCCAAAATTCTATCGGAGAAGAATCAACTATCAGAATTGGTGAACATCTATTTAGTGATTATTTACTCCCATTTGAAGTAGCATCAGTTTTACTTTTAATGGCAATGATTGGAGCTATCGTTTTAGCGAGAAGAGATGTAATGAGCAAGGATATTTCCACTGGATTACCTGTTGATCAAGAGTTAATAGAAAAATCATCAGAACCATTACTTACAAATAAAAATTAACCTTTAACCTTTCTTATGATGAGTTTAGAATCAATTCCTATTCAAGCATTTTTAATAGTATCTTCAGCACTATTCTGTATTGGGATTTGGGGATTATTAAATAGCAGAAACGCAGTAAGAGTTCTTATGAGCATTGAGTTAATGCTCAATGCAGTAAATATAAACTTAATGGCGTTTTCTTCCTATGTTGATAATAATTTAATTCAAGGACAAGTTTTTACGATTTTTGTTATTACTGTTGCTGCCGCAGAAGCAGCAGTTGGATTGGCTATCTTATTATCTCTTTATAGGAATAGGGTGACTGTAGATATGGAAAGTTTTAATTTATTAAAATGGTAAATCCACTAAATGAAACTTTTATTAGTGCTTATTATATATCGTTCAAATAGTTCTAGAGCTAAAGAGGCTTCTAAATTCTGTGAAGAAGTCCTCAAAGCTAAAAATATAAACTCAAAAAGAATTGAAAGTGATTTTTATAAAGATGAAATTGAAAAATATTTTTGTAATCTAGAATTACAACCAAATATTGGCATAGTTCTTGGTGGAGATGGAACCTTCCTAAAATGTGCAAATGCTTTAGCTGATTATGATATTCCTTTGTTGAGCATTAATATTGGTGGTAATCTGGGTTTCCTTACGCAAGAAAAAGATTTTTTATTTGACAAATCTTTTATTGAAATCCTTGAAAACGAAGAATATAAAATTGACTTTCGTAATAGATTAAATTGTAATGTTTGTATTAATGAAAGAAATTCTGAGAATAAGATTATAAAAAGCTACTATGCCTTAAATGATTTTTATTTTAAATCTGTTGCAGAAGACATCTCTCCCACCAACCAAATACAAATTGAAATAGATAACGAGAAGGTTAATGAATACAAAGGTGATGGATTAATCATTTCTACATCTACTGGTTCAACCGCCTACTCAATGGCCGCAGGGGGGCCAATAGTGCACCCCAGTATTAATGCTATGATAATTAACCCTATATGCCCGATGAGTTTGGCTAGCAGGCCAATAGTTATACCTAATACAAGTAAAGTAATCATAAAACCTGTAAAAAAAAGTAAAGGGGAAATTAAATTATGGAGAGACGGTTCAAAATGTATGACCATTAAGGAAAATTATTATTGTGAGATCAAAAAAGGGCAATCACCCTGCAAAATAATAAAGTTTAAAAAAAGCACAAGCTACTATCATACCCTAATAAAAAAACTCGATTGGAAAGGTGATTTATCTCAAAAAAATTCCGAAAATTAAATGGCCTTAGAGATAGAAAGGAGATTTCTAATAAAAAATGATAATTGGAAAGAATTCATAAATAAAAAAATTTATATTGAACAAGGATATTTTTCACAAAGTATAGATGGTTGGATTATTAGAGTAAGGCTTATAGGCAAAAACTCTAAAATTACACTTAAAAAACATATCAAGGACTTTACCAACTTTGAATTTGAATACTCCATTCCACGAAGCGATGCTGAAATAATAATGTCAAATCTCTCAAATATAATTAAAAAAGATAGATTCTTTTTAGAAATTGAAAAAAAATCTTGGATTATAGATTGCTTTAAAGAAAATAATTATCCACTTGAAATTGCAGAAATTGAACTTTCTAATGAAAAGGAAGATTTATTTCTTCCATCTTTCATTTCAAAAGAAATTACTGGGCTGACCCATTACTCCAATTTCAGTCTCGCTAACAATCCTTTTTCACAGTGGAAAGAAGACTAGCTAACAACTTTCAAAAGGACCTAGCCAAAGGAGTCACTCTTCCTTTATATTTTCTTTATATTTAAGTAATGTATTTTTTAAATTTCTTCAGATGTATGGTCTTTACGACAAAGAAGGTGTATTGAGATTTCTTGATTCAGACAAGGATGCTTGTATTGCATATGCTGAACTCTTTGAATTAGGATCTACAAATTATTGTCTAATGGATTTGGCTAATGATACAAAAAAAGTAAAGGTTAATACTAATCTTGATCAGAGTCAGGGAGTGTACAACAATTAAATCCATCTCTACAAATCTTGCCGTTGTCCATTGCCCAATTCAAAAGTGCTACTCTGTTTTTAGAACCAGTTTTTGTAAACATATTACTTACATGATTATCAACAGTTCTTTTGCTAATAGTTAATTTTACCGCAATTTCTTGATTTGTAAGCCCATCAGCTACGAGATCAATGATTTCCATCTCTCTTGCTGAGAGACCCATCATATCAATGTTGTTTACTTCTTCTTCAACCATTTGCATTTAAACAGTTCCTTTTTTATATTAATTAAGTTTAGCAATCTCAGTACACTTATTAACCAAGTAGGAAAAAAAGTAATTGAAATCAAAACTTCAGCAGACTTTAGAAAAAAATTCTAAGGTAATTACGGCAGAATTAATGCCGCCAAGAGGTGGAAGCCCCATAAGATCTCTTAAGATAGCACAACTTTTGAAAGATAAGGTACATGCTGTTAACATTACTGATGGAAGTAGAGCTGTAATGAGAATGTGCAGCTTAGCAATGTCCAAACTATTACTGGAAAATGGGATAGAACCAGTAATGCAAATTTCTTGTAGAGATCGTAATAAAATTGCTTTACAATCAGACATTCTGGGAGCAAATGCTTTAGGAATTAGAAACATCTTATGCATTACCGGTGATTCAGTAAAAGCTGGGGATCAACAAGATGCTAAGGCCGTACATGAGTTTGAGTCTGTTAGATTGCTTCAACAAATTCAGGCTTTCAATAAAGGAATTGATCCTACTCTAGGAGAACTTTCCGATAAAAAAACATTTATTTTTGCAGGTGCTGCAGCTGATCCAAATTGCGGAAATAAAAGAAGTCTAGAAAATAGAATGAGAAAGAAAAAAGAGGCTGGAGCCCAATTCATACAAACTCAGATGGTTATGGAAAAAGAAAATTTGATAGAGTTTTGTGAAAAAATTAGCAAGCCTCTTGAAATTCCTGTAATTGCAGGGGTATTCCTATTAAAGTCTTACAAAAACGCTCTCTTTATAAACAAATACGTTCCTGGCGCCAACATCCCTGAAAATATCTTAAATCGTCTTAAAGATGCCAGAGAGCCATTACAAGAAGGTATTAAAATTGCAGCTGAACAAGCTCATGATTTTATGAATATCGCAAATGGTGTTCATCTAATGGCCGTAAAAGCAGAGCATTTAATTCCTGAGATTATTGAAAAAGCTAATCTTAGTCTGGAATATTAATCAAATCAGTACCTAATAATTCTGCCATAGCTTTCTGCTGAGGCGATGGCTCAGTCAAATCAGATCTTCTTGAATCTGCTATTAACCAATCTAAAGATGCATCTTGCAAATCAAAATGATCTCCATTTTTTCCAACACAATATTTACCAAACACTAACTTATCCATAAGTCTTACACCTTTACCAATTTTAGAATAATCAAAGATAATTGAGTTATCTATAGTTGCGCCCTCGCAAATACAACAACTTGGTCCAATCATGGAAGGGCCAATAATAGTTGCTCCATCCTCGATCCTAGTCATGCCTCCTATATAAACCGGCCCGGTAATATTAACCTTTTCCCAGTTAGCCGCTACATTCAAGCCGGTAAAAACTCCTGGTTTTATTTCCTTACCTGGTATTTGCACTTGTCTTACCTTACCTTGTAATACATTTCTAATAGCACTCCAATAATCAGGAACTTTTCCAATATCTACCCATTCAAAATCCATTGGTAATGCAAAAAATGGTAAATTCATTTCAACAAGTTTAGGGAAAAGATCAGCTCCAATATCAAATTTCTCTGCTGAAGGTATGTAATTAAAAATTTCAGGTTCGAAAAGATAAATCCCTGTATTTATAGAGTCACTTAAAGCTTGATCAACTGTTGGCTTTTCCTGAAAAGCCTTTATTCTCCCATTTTCATCAGAAACTACGACACCGTAACTTGATACTTGATCTTTAGTTACTTTCTTTGTTATTAAGCTCGCAATAGCTCCTTTCTGTTTATGTTTTTTAACAGCTTGAGTTAAATCTAAATCAACTAAAGCATCACCACATAAAACAACAAAAGTTTCATCAAAGAAATTTTGAAAATCCTGAATTTTTTTTAATCCTCCCGCGGATCCTAAAGCATCACCTATTAATTCTCCATCTTCAATTCTTCCTTCAAAACTATAAGCAATTTCTACTCCAAATCTTTGCCCATCCCTAAAATAATTTTCAATTTCTTCAGCCAGATGAGAAACATTTACCATTATTTCCTTAAAATTATGTTCTCTTAAAAGTTCCAAGAGAAACTCCATAACAGGTTTTTGCAAAATCGGAATCATCGGTTTAGGAATAACGTGCGTAATAGGCTGAACACGTGTGCCTTTTCCTGCCGCAAGTATCATTGCCTTCATAAATTCAAAACCATTTTTTAAATTATACGTTATTACTATGAAGCTACTAAGCAGCCGAGGAAGAGGCATTACTTACCTCAAGATTTTCTATAGGCAATTGAGCTAAGCCACCATCAGGTATTATTCTTTTAATTTGAATTGGGCCATATAAAGAGTTAATTTGTTTCATTTCAATTTTGTTTTCAGACGATAAAAATAATAAAGCCCAAAAAACTCCCAAACGGTCTTTATCTAAATCATTTTTTACAACTGTTTGCCATTTTTCGACTAAATATTCAAAATCTGTCCATTGTAATGCCTTTTCCCATCCTTCGATAAATTTCCCTAATGCTTTAGTGGTTTCTGGAAGTTTCTCACGATGCGCTAATGACTTTACTTGAGAAATTAAAGCTCTATCAGAATATTTTTTATTTCTTTTTCTCTTCATGAGCAGAAGATCTTGGGTTTCTATAATTTCTGCTATGGACTCTAACTGACTTACAAGTTCTCCCAATGTTGTTGTACGTTTAAGAATTGGTTGTGCAATTGACCTTCTCCTTAGATATTTTTCAGGATATTTCGGAATATCAAATTCTTTATCAATCCAACCTTGATCATCCAAATCAAATTCATCTTCAAAATCGGAAGAATTTTCTTTGAAAACATCAGCTTCCAAAACCTCAGCCTTAAGATTAACTAGTACGGAAGCCGCAAAAAATGCTTCACTGGTCTCGGCTAAATCCTTCTGATATGAGATTTGACTATTTGAAGATTGATTAAAAGTATTTGAGTATTCCTCTAAAAAACTATCAATTACACTTATTACATCAATATCCCATGGATCAAGCTCGCCTTTACCTGCAGCGTCTTGAAGGAACTTAATCAACAATCTAGGGCCTAATTGTTGCCTATCAATAGGATTGAAATAAG
Source organism: uncultured Prochlorococcus sp. (assembly GCA_902536775.1). Taxonomy (GTDB): domain Bacteria; phylum Cyanobacteriota; class Cyanobacteriia; order PCC-6307; family Cyanobiaceae; genus Prochlorococcus_A. The sequence goes on along the minus strand of CACAYX010000006.1, from coordinate 24,706 downwards.
ATATTTTGAGTTAGATAAAATCTACTCACAAGATATCTTTAAATTTATTTAATGCCAAACAATATTGAGTTAATTTAAAAATTATATTGTTGGAGCTTTTAGGATATCATTTGTTTTAGTTCCTGAAAAAATATTTGTTTTCACAGCAACTTTAACTGCTGTTAAATCTCGATCGACCAAATTATTGATAGATGCAATGTAACTTTCAGTAATTAATCTTGGGTATAAACCTATTCCAATAATCGGTAAAAGTAAACAGGCAATAATATAAACTTCCCTTGGCTCAGCATCTATAAGTTTTCGTTCTTCGATTAATTTAGGATTTTCTTTACCAAAGAAAATTTCTCTTAACATTGAAAGTAAATAAATAGGAGTAAGTATTACACCGATAGCTGCTAAAGAGGCCATCACCACTCTAAACGGTAGTGTATACACTTCATCAGTAACAAATCCTGTAAATACCATCAATTCGGAAACAAATCCACTCATACCCGGTAAAGCCAAGGAAGCCAGGGAGCAAGCAGTCCATAGGGCAAACATGATTCTCATTTTTTGTCCTACACCACTCATTTCATCAAGTTTAAGAGTCTTTGTTCTGTCATAGGTAGCACCAACAAGAAAAAATAAACTTGCACCGATTAATCCATGACTAACCATTTGCAGCATAGCTCCGCTTGTTCCAAGGCTACTAAAACTCCCTATTCCAATAAGAACGAAACCCATATGACTTATCGAACTGTATGCAATTTTTCTTTTAAGATTTCTTTGAGCAAAAGAAGTTAATGCAGCATAAATTATATTGACTACCCCTAGAACTATTAATAATGGAGCAAATTGAGCATGAGCAACGGGTAATAATTGTGCATTAAATCTTAAAAGAGCATATCCTCCCATCTTTAATAAAATTCCTGCTAGAAGCATATGAACTGGAGCTGTAGCCTCTCCATGAGCATCCGGAAGCCAAGTATGAAGGGGTACTATTGGAAGTTTCACACCAAATGCAATTAAAAGACCTACATAACATAATATTTGGAATTTTTGACTAAAATCTTGAGCTGCCAAGTGAGAAAACTCAAAGTTAGGAATTTCTGTGCCATAGAAACCCATTGCTAACGCTGCAAGAAGAATGAAGATAGAACTGCCAGCTGTATAAATAATGAATTTTGTTGCTGCATATTGTCGATTTTTGCCACCCCATATAGCCAGTAATAAATAAACGGGAATTAACTCAAGTTCCCAAGTTAGAAAAAATAAAAGCATATCTTGTACGGCAAACACAGCGATTTGCCCACCATCCATAACCAGTATTAAAAAGAAAAATAACTTTGGTTTGAACTTGACTGGCCATGCAGCAAGAACCGCTAAAGCAGTTATAAAACTAGTCAATAATATTAAAGGCATAGACATGCCATCAGCGCCAACAGACCAAGTAAGACCTAGATCAGGGAGCCAACTAATATTTTCTTTAAGTTGAACATTCTCATTACTAATATCAAAGCCATTTATGTATGAACCTACAGTTATTAAAAAAGTAATTAATGCAATAGACAATGCAAACCATCTAACCTCTTTGCCATCCCCTTTATCTGGGAAAAAAGGTATCACAAATGCACTACCAATTGGGAATAAAATTGAAGCAGATAACCAAGGAAAATTAGATAATCCAGCTCCCAAAGTTCCTAACATTTGTGTCGCAAAATGTGTATAAAAATAAGTACTCAATTTAATAAGAAATTTACCTTAAATAAAGTCTAGAAATTTTCTGTATTTTTTCATCCCAATGGACAGTGAAGACACACAATTGTAATTAAGAAACTTGAGGAGATTGAAAACCAAATATAGCAACTAGTAAAATTACACCTCCAAAAACAATAAGCGCATAAAATTGAGCCCTACCAGTCTCAAAATATTTTAAACCTTCTCCACTACCTAAAGTTACAAGTCCAGTAAGATTTACAACGCCATCAACAACCTTTGAATCAACCTCTAAAACTTCTTTAGCAAGTTTTCTACTACCCTTAACAAAAAGTTTTTCATTAATATCATCTAGGTACCATTTATTGGATAAAAATCGATTAATGTTGGGAAACTTTTCGGCAAATAAAACTGATAAATTAATTTTTTTAACGAAATATGCCTGATAAGCAATAATGATTCCCGCTGATGCAATAAGTATTGAAGCAAGTGCTAAAGGCAAAAATTCTTTTAATTCGAAGGCTTTTGCAGCAATCTCTGCTTCTTCAGGATCTAGTAAATTTGCAATTTTGCTATCCCATGGAAGTCCCATAAAACCTATTATTACAGAAGGGAAAGCTAGAAATACCAAAGGAAATGTCATTGACCAGGGTGACTCATGAATAGAGCCATGTTCTTCATGCTCTTCTTCATTTTCATCATCTAGGTTTGTTTTGGAGGCTATTAGAAGCTGTTTTTGCAATTCTTTATTATCCCCTCTGAAATCTCCTTCAAATGTCAAGAAATAAAGCCTAAACATATAAAAAGCAGTCATACCTGCTGTTAGAAGTCCTACAAACCAAAAAGCTGGAAATGATATAAAAGCATTTCCGAGTATCTCGTCTTTACTCCAAAATCCTGCCAATGGGGGAATTCCACTAATTGCTACACAACCTATTAAAAATGTTGTTGATGTATATGGCATTTTTTTTCTTAAACCGCCCATCAATCTCATATCTTGAGCTAATACAGGCTGATGGCCAACTACTTCTTCCATAGAATGTATTACTGAACCAGATCCCAAAAATAGCATTGCTTTAAAGCAAGCATGAGTTACTAAATGAAAAATTCCTGCAACTGGTGCTCCACAACCCATTGCGAGCATCATATACCCAAGCTGAGAAACTGTGCTATATGCTAAACCTTTTTTTAAATCCATTTGGGTCAAAGCTATAGAGGCTCCTAAAAAACAAGTAATGGTACCAACTAAAGCAACAACAAACTGAATAGAAGGGAATATTGAATACAAAGGTTGAAGTCTTGCTACAAGAAAAATTCCTGCTGCAACCATTGTTGCAGCATGGATAAGTGCAGAAATTGGTGTTGGACCTTCCATTGCATCAGGTAACCACACATGAAGAGGAAACTGAGCGGATTTAGCCATTGGCCCTAGAAAAACTAAAAAACAAAGTAATAAAGCAGCCCAAATGGGTATCGAATGGTCAGATATCGATTGAGAAATTCCAGTAGCTATTTCATTAAAATCAAAACTATTTGTTGCCCAAAATAGGCCAAGAATTCCTAGTAATAAACCAAAATCTCCCACTCTATTAACAACAAATGCTTTTTGTGCAGCGTGTGCAGCGCCATCCCTGTCATACCAAAAACCAACTAATAAATAGGAACACATCCCAACTAATTCCCAAAAAACATAAATTTCTAATAAGTTCGGACTAACTATTAATCCCATCATTGAACTGCTAAAAAGTGCTAAATATGTAAAAAATCTGACATATCCTTTGTCATGCGCCATGTAACCATGAGAGTAAATCATTACTAGCAAAGTTATTGTAGTTACTAACGCAAGCATTACACTTCCCAAAGGATCAAGGACAAATCCCATTGGAATTGTAAAATCCCCTGCATTGGCCCATACAAATAATTTTTCTACTGATTGATAACCATTAATTTGTTCAATTAAAGCTTTATAACTAATTACCGCAGAAATCCCAACGAAAGAAATCAGACCTAAAGAAACAATTTCTCTTGAATTATTAATTTTCTTGTTAATGCTTATTAGTCCTAAGCCAGAAAGCACTGCTCCAATAAGTGGGAAAACGGGAATTAACCAGGCAATTTCTGAAGCTTGTGGCATTTTTTAAAGAATTTATACTTTGATTTTAAACTGTCAATTGAAAAATTCAGACAAAAATGATGAATTAAATGTTTTAACAGCAATATTTATATATTGATGAGACCACCAAAGTACTCCTATTGCAATTAATATGCCAACTTGAGATAACCTAAAAAATTCTTTAATCTTAAATTCTTGCCTCCCCTGAAGTATCGCCAAGAAAGGGATTATGGAAGTATTTTTTTTAAAATTTTCAAATTCTTCTCCAAATCTATTTGCTAATCTCTTGTCGCCATGCCAGATTGCAAAAAGGTGATGCAAAACTAAGCCAATAGAAGTTACTAATGTGAATGATGTACCAATCCATAAAGTATGAGCAAAACACCAAATTATCTGACCAAATGCTTGTGGATGTCTTGTTATTCGCATTATCCCAGTTCCATAGATTCGTACTTTAGGTTTTAAAACGGAAGGAATTTCTAGCAAATTGTAAGTAGCGGGATATAAAAATAAAAAACTTATTGCAGTTAAAAACCAAACAACCATAAAAACAAAATTATTACCCTGTAAATTCCATAATCTTATTCCGTCATATCTATGAGCTAAAAAATAACTTATCAAGATAATTGCAGATGGCAAACTTAAAAAAACAAAACATAACCTCCATAATCTTGGACCCATAATAGATTCTGCTTTGATTCTTAAAGCAGCTCCCCCACTATGAATGACCGCAAAAATCAAAATTAAAATTAAGATGATTAGCGAAGTTTTATGATTCTCCATATATTTCGATTGTTCAAATAATTTTTGTTCTTAACAAGAATGCTCTTAAGCATTAGAATTATAAGAAATTGTAGGCATAATAGATGCCAGAATTACCATTTACACTCGACCAATTAAGAATATTAAAAGCTATAGCAGCTCAAGGAAGTTTTAAAAAAGCTGCAGATATCCTATATGTAACCCAACCTGCCGTAAGTTTACAAATACAAAATTTAGAAAAACAACTTGAAATCACAATTTTCGACAGAGGTGGTAGGAAGGCTCTATTGACTGAAGCAGGGAGACTATTACTTGAATATTGTGAACGAATTTTGAATCAATGCGACGAAGCTTGCAAAGCTATTGAAGATTTAAATAGCTTAAAAGGTGGAACTCTTGTCATTGGAGCGAGCCAAACAACTGGTACCTATTTAATGCCGAGAATGATAGGACTATTCAGACAAAAATACCCTGATGTATCTGTTCAACTTCAAGTTCATAGTACTAGAAGAACTGGTTGGAGTGTGGCCAATGGACAAATTGACTTAGCCATTATTGGCGGACAATTACCTGGAGATTTGGAAAATTTGCTACAAGTAATTCCATATGCCACTGATGAATTGGCATTAGTTTTACCATCTAAACATCCACTTTCGACCAAAAAAGAGCTTCTAAAAGAAGACTTATACAAATTAAATTTTGTAACATTAGACTCACAATCTACAACGAGAAAAGTTGTTGACAAACTTCTGCAAGATTCTGGGCTTGATATTCAAAGATTAAAAATTGAGATGGAACTTAACTCTCTTGAAGCAATCAAGAATGCAGTTCAATCAGGTTTAGGAGCTTCCTTTTTGCCTGTTGTTTCTATTGAAAGAGAATTATCGGCTGGAACAATTCACAAAGCATTCGTTGCTGATTTAGAGGTAAAAAGAGAACTTAAATTAATTACTAATCCGTCAAGATATACATCAAGAGCATCAGAAGTATTTAAGAAAAACATTCTCCCACAATTTGCTAGTTTAGAAAGCCCTTTGAGGCACATATAATTTCGATCAAAACTGAATTGCTTCTTTGTTAATACCTACCCCGCCGTCTTCAGCTTGTCCATCGCCTTTTATTATAAATTTATTTTCATTTACATCAGTCTGATAAACGCACTTAACAATTGGCTTATCTCTTATAGAACCAATATAAGCAAAAGTATTCATCCTTTGCTTACATTCTCTTACATCTTCATTACTAATTGCGCCCTGTTTTTGTAACACTGTCCAATTCTCTCTTCTAATTACACATCCTGGCTGAAGGGCTGGTTGCGTTACAAAACTCGTAGATGGATTTAGAGTCGTGTACATTTCAACATCGATTACAAAGGCACTAGCTCCCCATTGTCTACAAAATTCAGGGTCTGGAACAGCCATATCTAATTGTTGTTGACTGGCTATATTTCCCTGCCCGCCATCAGTTGTACTAGTAATAGCGCTCCCAATACCAACTCCTAAAATTAATACTCCAGCAAGTACGGCAATGGTTCCTGTACTAAAGTTGATCTTTTGTTCAGATGAAGCCGGCAATCTATTGTTTCTTTGACCATAAGAATCAGTGTCCCTTGGATTTGGAGGATAATAACTTCTTTTTGAGCCTCTCCTTGGCCTTCTATTTGAGGATGATCTATTCACAGCACTTCAGTTGTCTTGGGTAAACCCATCGAATAATTCATGACTCTACAATCAGGGTTATAACTTAGCTGACCATTTTGAAGCAAAAATTTAATTAAACCTTCGATTTCTGATCCTATTTTTCGAAGTTCATAATCATCTAAATCCTTTCCTGCTCTCTCTTTTACTAATTCATTAAATTTTTCATTAATTTTGTTTAGAGAATCTTTGTTCCAAATAAATTCATTATCGGGATCTAAATCAAGAGTTAGTTTATTGGGATGAAACTTTAATTCATCATTTACCACTTCGGCAGTAAAAATTCTTACGTGTCTAGTAGTTGATTTTAAAAGCATTTTTTCCATAATTTTACGAAATAATCAACGAAAAAAACTATTATGTCCTAACTTTAATGTAGCTTATTAGTAAGTGTTAATTTATTTTTTGATTTAATAATGCGTGTTGTAATTGCTGGTGCGGGTTTAGCAGGTTTATCTTGTGCTAAATATTTAGTCGATAATGGTCATATTCCCATTTTACTAGAATCTAGAAACGTTCTAGGTGGGAAAGTTGCCGCATGGAAAGACGAAGATGGAGATTGGTATGAAACTGGTTTACACATATTTTTCGGAGCCTACCCAAATATGTTGCAACTTTTCAAGGAATTAGATATAGAAGATAGACTTCAATGGAAAAGTCATTCAATGATTTTTAATCAGCCCTCAGAGCCCGGAACTTATAGTAGATTTGACTTCCCTGACATACCTGCTCCTATAAATGGGGTTTCAGCAATATTAAGCAATAATGATATGCTTTCTTGGAATGAAAAGATTCTATTCGGATTAGGTTTAGTGCCTGCAATGTTGAGAGGCCAAAAGTACTTAGAAAAATGTGATACAAAATCATGGACAGATTGGCTGAAAGAGCACAATATACCGGAAAGAGTAAATGATGAAGTTTTTATAGCGATGAGTAAAGCTCTTAATTTTATTGGGCCAGATGAAATATCATCTACAGTTTTATTAACAGCATTAAACAGATTCTTACAAGAAAAAAATGGTTCTAAAATGGCGTTCCTTGACGGAGCTCCTCCTGAAAGACTTTGCCAGCCAATGGTTGATTATATTACTGCTCGAGGTGGTGAAGTTCACATGAATAGTCCATTAAGACAAATCAACCTTAATGAGGACAGCACTGTTAAAAGTTTTACTGTTGCCTCTCTAGATGAAAACGAAAAGAAAGAGTTGACTGCCGATGCTTATGTAAGTGCAATGCCTGTTGATCTATTGAAATTAATGATCCCTAAACAATGGAAAGGCTTAGATGCTTTTTCTAAATTAGATGGATTAAATGGTGTGCCAGTCATTAATATCCATTTATGGTTTGACAAAAAATTAACAGATATTGACCATCTACTATTTAGCAGATCACCACTTCTAAGTGTTTATGCAGATATGAGTATTACATGTAAAGAATACGAAGATCCTAATAGATCTATGCTTGAATTAGTTTTCGCACCGGCAAAAGATTGGATAAATAGAAGCGATCAAGACATCGTTGATGCAACTATGGAAGAGCTTAAGAAATTATTCCCAACACATTTCATAGGTGACGATAAGACAAAATTAAGAAAATATAAAGTAGTTAAAACACCAAGATCTGTCTACAAGGCAGTTCCTGGATGTCAAGAGTTCAGACCTAGTCAAAAATCTCCTATAAAAAACTTCTTTTTAGCAGGTGATTATACTATGCAAAAATATTTAGCATCTATGGAAGGAGCTGTTTTAAGTGGTAAATTATGCGCGGAATCAATCAATAAGGAATATTCCAAAACTCCTCAAAATGTTTCTTCATGAGATTTACATTCCAGTAATTTAAAAATTCATCTAAAACTTTTTGAAAAATTCAATTTCTCAACTAGATCAAGCATACGAGATATGCCGAAAAGAAACCCAAAAATGGGCTAAAACCTTTTACTTGGGAACCCTTCTGCTACCTGTAGAGAAAAGAAAAGCTATTTGGGCTATTTATGTTTGGTGTAGAAGAACAGATGAAATAATGGATAGTTTAGAAGCTTCAACTAAATCGCAAGATGAACTTGCAGAAAATTTAAATGCATGGGAAGAAAATACAAAGAATGTTTTTAAAGGCAACATTAAATCTGAATTAGATGCCGTTCTACTAGACACCATCGAAAAATATCCACAAAGTATTCAACCTTATCTAGACATGATAGATGGCCAGAGAATGGATCTTAATAAATTTAGATACAAAGATTTTGATGAATTAAAACTCTATTGTTATAGAGTCGCAGGGACAGTTGGTTTGATGACTCAGAATGTCATGGGGATTGATAGTGCTTATACATCAGCTCCATGGAGTGCTTTGCCTGACCCCTCAGAAGCCGCTATAGCTTTAGGTATAGCTAATCAATTAACAAATATATTAAGAGATGTCGGCGAAGATAGGCAAAGAGGTAGGATTTATCTTCCTCAAGAAGATATTGAAAAATTTAATTATTCTGAAGAAAAACTTTTAAAAGGTGAAATAAACAAACAATGGAAAGCACTAATGAAATTTCAATTAATCAGGGCTCGCGAATGGTTCCAAAAGTCTGAGGATGGTATCAAGTGGTTATCTTCTGACGCAAGATGGCCAGTATGGACGTCTTTACGTCTTTACAGAGGAATATTAGATTCTATTGAGAGACTAGATTATGATGTTTTTAACAATAGAGCTTTTGTAAAAAATTCAGTCAAAGCACTTGAGATCCCAATATCTTTTTTAATTTCTCGAATTAAATGACTAAGCAGGAGTCTTCTGATTAGCCAACAAATCCTTCAATTTAGATAATTCTCCAGCCCATCTTGGATCAGGAGCTTCAAGGTTAGGAGCATCACTATGAACAATTTTCTTAAAATCTTTCCTCTTATTATTTTTGTTTAATTTTCCACCATTTCTTTTGTTTGAAGCAGAATCTTTCTTTTCTGATAACTCTACTCTTAATTTAGAACCATTAAATTCAAACCCGTTTAACTTTTGAATTAATAAATTAGCATTATCTTCATTATTAGCTGTCGCGAAACCAAACCCCCTGCGTTCCTTAGTTTCTTTATCTAGAACAGCTTTGAATCTTATGGAATCAGAAACGGACTTTAAAAGTGTATCAAATTCTTTTGGATTAAATCCTTGTGGTAAGTTGCCAATGTAAATGCGAATACTCATAAATTTTTAAAAATGATTTTGAAGTCTGAACTTCTAAACAGAACTAAGCTATGTGTATTTAATCACATTTTGGTGCATTTTGTTCAATCCATCGCTTTGCTTTATAAATAGCTTCATCAAAATTATTTAATCTCTTGTACGCAAGTTCCTCAGAAAGATAATGTAAAAGCTCTCCCAAGATAGGCCCATCTGTTATTTTTAAATTTTTTTTGATTACGTCACCATTAATTAAGTTTGAAGGATGAAATAATTTATCATCATTGTCACGCCATCTACGAAGCCAATTTAATCGTAAGTTTTGCGGTAAATGAAAAATAAAAGTTGGAAGAAACATCTCTAATTCTTTATGTAATGCAAATCTATCTGATTCAGTTAATTGAGCAATATTTTTTTTCTCAAGCAAAAAGTGCCATTTTCTTAACAACTTAGTTTTTGCAATTTCAGCTTTACTAAATTTAAGTTTCTCTAAAGATATAACATCTAAAATTTGAGCAATAAAAAATGATGGTAAAAAGTTTTCTTTTTCTTCCTGATTAAGTTCTACATAATTAATTTTCTCTAAATCCAAAAAAAATGAATCTTCAGATAAATTATCAGTTGCAAATATATTTAATTTTTTTATCAACAATACTGCATCAAGAGCATTGGCTCCATGAACTATTTTCTGTATTTCATTATTAATCCTCTCTTTAGCAACAAGATATAATTTACCTTTATTTTTTTTAATGAAAGTAATTAAATTAAGATCAACTTTAAAATTCAAATCTGAAACAAATCGAAAACATCTTAATATTCGTAAAGGATCATTTAGTAAATTGTTTTCAGAATGAGTTCTAAGCAAAGAAATCTCTAGATCTTTAATACCATTTAATGGATCAACCAAACATTTCGCATCAAATAAAAAAGCAATTGAATTAATCGAAAAGTCTCTAGAACATAAATCTCCTTCTATCGTAGATGAAACCTGATTAGCAATATCAATATAAATATGATTAAAAATAATTCTTACTACTTCTCTTTTTTCATCTAAAATTACGAATTTTGACCCAATATTATCTGCAATCTTTTTCCCAATTTCAATTGCATTTAAAGGTACCACAATATCGAAATCTACCTTTAAAGGTTCTCTTCCCAAAATAATATCTCTTATGAAACCACCAACCAAATATGATCCTTTAGGTAAAAAACCTAATATTAAATCCAAATTATGAAATTTTATTCTTGTTTCTAATTCATCAATTATTAGTGTATGATCTGTTTGAATGCTATTTTTCATTTTATTTATTAATTATGTGCATTTGCATCAACTGTAAATGGGTTGATAGATGTATCACATATCATGATGTTGAGAATAATCATGGTGTTGATCATATTTGTGATCTACCTAATTTTAAAGCAAAAAAACCATTCATTCATGTCAATATAGTTAAAGACAATAATGGTGATTATAAAACTGATTGGGATATTCAATCTTGTGAAAGTTTTGAAAATGAATTTGGTAAATGGTCTAAGTTGAATCCAGGGATGGAATTACCTGTTTAAAGGTAAAAAATGACAAATAAACTTAAACAAAGAGAAAATTACCCTGCACTAGTGATTCATAGCACGGACAATTCTTTTGGCTTTGGATATAGAACAAATAATACCCTTGAATCTGATGAATTATTTATCAAAAAATTTGATAATGACCTTTGCAACAACTTAATTAATGATCTTAACAAATTCATTTCCAAAGAAAATTTACAAAAAATAAATAAGTTATCCGTCAGCATAGGGCCAGGAAATTTTAATGCTTCACGACTTATTGTAGTTTTAGCAAGAACTATCTCCCAACAAATAAATTGTCCTCTAGACAGTTTTAGTTCATTTGAAATAATGGCAAAAAGAATTGCATCAAAAAAAAACATCTTAAGAAACGAAAAATCATTCTGGATTTACAAAAAATTAAAACGAAAGGGTTTAATTGTAGGTAAATATGAAATTTGTCATAAAGAAAAAAACTCCTCGGATCTATTTATTCGAGAAACAGTTATACCAAAAGTTGTCAAAGAACTTAACTGTAAAGAACTTACTTTTGAGGCTAACTATGATGATAAAGAAGATTTAAAAGAACTATTAAACTTAGCAAATAAAAATTTACTAAATTCAAATTTAGATTCCTGGAGAAAAGTTTTGCCTCTTTACCCTATTTCTCCAATTAACTAAATATTCATCCAATCAAATTATTAATTTTATCTTGAAGGTACATTGTTACAGAATTCAGATCATCTTTTGATGAACTCTGTGGAGGTTGAACAGGTTTTCCCACTTTAATAACTATTTTTGAAAACAAAGGAATAAAGAATTTAAATCTTATTAGTCTGTGAGAATTAACTATAGCAACAGGCAATAATAATTTTTGATTTTTAAAGGCTAATAATGCTGCACCTTGTTTGGGTTTATTCACTCGACCATTTTTTTGACGCGTACCATCAATAAATATTCCAATACAATTATCATTTGATAGTTTCTTGCATGCTGTTTTAATAGTATTTTTATCAACAATTCCTCTTTTTACAGGATAAGCTCCACAAGCCTTGATAATAAACCCAAGTAAAGGTACCTTAAATAGCTCTGACTTGGCCATGAAAGATATATTACATCCAAGAGCATGTCCTAATAAAGGAGGGTCAAGCAAAGAACCATGATTAGAAACCATTATAAAAGAATTTTTTTGCGGAATATTTTCTCTGCCGATTAAATGACCTCTAAATACAAATTTATAAATTGGTAATACAAAAAGTTTACTAACTAATTGATAAATAAATTTTTGAAAAACATCATTTTTCATTCTTGATTAATAAGTTATTTGATTAGAAGATGAAACTTGAGAAATTTTTAAATCTTTCATATGTCTTTTTGCTAAACCGCTAAGCACATTTGATGGGCCAACTTCAACAAAATGAAGATCATTATCTTTTGCCATTAAATCCATAGTTTCTCGCCACCTTACGCCATTACACATTTGATTTTCCAATCTAGCTTTAAGCTCATCAGGATCGTCACATAATGAAGGTTCATAATTACTTATTACTGGAAAAGAAGGATTTTTAAACTTAATCTGTTTTAAATACTCAGAAAATTTAACTGCAGGCTCATCCATGAATGGAGAATGGAATGCACCCGAAACATTTAATTTTAGGAACCTTTTACAAGAAATTTCTTTTGATAAATTTTCTAACGCTTCATTAGATCCTGATAAGACAACTTGGGAAGAGCTATTATCATTAGCAATTACAACATCTTCACTTTTTTTGACTAATACATCAAGTTCATTTCTATCAAAACCAATTACTGCTGCCATAGATCCTTGCCCAGCATTTACCATTAATTGAGATCTCACTTTTATTAGTGATACGCAGTCTTCGAATGAAAAAACATCCGCACAATATAATGCAGTTATTTCTCCCAGACTATGCCCAGCAACATAAGTTGGTTTAAAACCATTTTCTTTTAAGGCATCCAATAAAATTGACTCAACCAAAAAAAGACAGATTTGTGTATTTCTTGTATTATTCAAATCACATAGAGGATTTGTTGGATCAGAATTTAACTCGCAAATTTCAAATAAATTTCTCTCAAATATCTCCGAAGCATAACTAAACCTTTCTTTTGTGCACGGCAAATTTTCAATTTGTTTTGCCATTCCAATTTTTTGCGAACCCTGTCCAGGGAATAACCATGCAACTGTCATAATGTTCCTTTTTTGTTTTTAACCCCATTTAATTAGGGCTGCACCCCAACTTAACCCAGCACCGAAACCACTTGTAGCAATAATATCATTTTGCTTAATTCTATAATCTCTTACAGCCTCATCCATCATTAGTGGAATTGTTGCTGCTGAGGTATTGCCATATTTTTCTAAATTACTAAGAATCTTTTCTCTGGGAATTTTTAACCTTTCTCCTACAGAATCCAATATTCTTTGATTAGCCTGATGCAGCAAGAGCCAATCAACTTGATCAGAATTATATTTCATTTTTTTCAACAACTTTTGAAGAATTAGGGGAACTTCTTTAACTGCAAATTTATAAACTTCTTGACCATTCATCTGAATTGGAGAAAAACCTCCACTTAAAAAGTTAATTTCATCAACTATTGAATCCTTATTCTTTTTTGATGGAAGATTAAGAAAAGAACCCCTCTCCCCATCAGTTCGCATATCAAAACCTATAAAATTATCAAATTCATTTGTGGCTTCAATTGCTAATGCACCGGCACCATCTCCAAAGAGAATACAACTTCTTCTATCGTTCCAATCAACAAAACTTGATAATTGATCTGCTCCAATAACAATAGCCCTTTTAAAACTACCACTTTTTATAAATTGTGAAGCTGTTATTAAGGCAAATAAAAAACCACTGCAAGCTGCAGTTAAATCGAAAGCTACGGCATTAGCTGCCCCCAATTTAGCTTGAATAGATGGGGCTGATCCAAATAAATCATGCGGAGTAGAAGTAGCTAAAACAATCAAATCAATCGTTTTAATATCCCAATTAGCCATTTCTACAGCGGTTAGAGCAGCCTTACAACCCATCTCTGTAACATTATCTTCTACGCTAGAGATTCTTCTCTCAGAAATGCCAGTTCTTGATTGTATCCATTCATTACTTGTATCAACCTTTTGACTAATTTTTTGATTAGTTAGGATTTGATCAGGTACATAACTTCCGCTTCCCTTGAATGACACTCCAATCTGATTAAAATTTATTCCTTCCAAAAGAGTTTTTTAGTTACTTATATTAGTCAAACATAAATTTGACTCAATATGTTTTATGAATTTAAAACTTGAAGCTTTTGCAGTTGATTTAAATTATCCATAACACCATGATTCACTGCAGAGTGAGCCAAGCGAAGAGCACTAACTACTGATAAAGATTTGCTACTTCCATGACCAATAACGCAAATACCATTCACCCCCAGTAATAAAGCTCCTCCATGTTCGGCATGATCTAACCTTTTCTTAATTCTGATTAGATTACTTTTTAAAAAAGCTGAACCAACTTTCCCCCGCCTACCACGTGGCAGTTCAGATCTCAAAATATCTAATAAAACTCCTCCCACAGATTCAAGAAATTTCAATAATATATTGCCAGTAAATCCATCACATACTACTACGTCAAAACTACCTGATAATACATCTCGCCCTTCACAATTACCTCCAAAATCAAAACTTGTTTCAGAAGATAATAATTCAAATGTTTTTAGGGATAAATCATTACCTTTACATTCTTCTTCTCCAATATTTAAAAGGCCAATTCTTGGTTTTTGTACTTGCAAGACATCTTTTGCATAAATATTACCTAGAAGAGCAAATTGATGCAGATACGATGGCTTACAATCAGTATTTGCACCGACATCTAAAACTAATACCGGACGAGTTTGATCCCTTGTTGGAAACAATGCTCCTATAGCTGGTCTCTCAATCCCCTTCAATCTCCCAATTCTAAATATGGCAGAAGCCATCATGGCACCTGAATTCCCCGCTGAGTAAACAGCTTCAGCTTTATTATTTCTCACTAAATCCATTGCAACGTTTATACTTGCATTTTTCCTTTTTCTAACTGCGGTAGCTTCTTCATTCATCCCAATAGGCTCTCCACTATCAATTAATTCAAGACGATTATTAGCAATTTCATTTTCTAATAATTCTGCTAAACCAATTTTTTCAGCTGCATCTTTAACTTTTTCAATTTTGCCGACAAACTTTATATTTATTGGAAATCTACTTATTGCCTCTAGGCAACCCTCAAGAATTGGACCAGGAGCATAATCTCCACCCATTCCATCAACTGCGATCCAAATTCTTTTAGATTGAGATTCCTCCACTCTATTTAAAATATTATCATTATTTTGTAATCTGTTTAATGGGTCAAAAACTAATGGCTGTAATGTATTTTTAGCTATTGAACTAGCATTTGAAACTACACTACTAGCAGTATTAACAACAGATTCAGCACTTGAAACTACATTACCTGCAACATTACCTGCAACATTACTAGCTGTTGCTGCAGAACTAGCAGCAGTATCAACTATAGAGGTCACAGCCGAATTTCTCTTGTACCAAATTACTAATCTTCTAATAGCTCTTGGCTTATTAATTTTTTGCGCTGTTTCTTTCCCCATTTATTTACCATCAAAGGGAGCAATATCGACAATCCGTTGAAAAAGATATCCTGTACCCCTTGCTGTCAATATCAATTCTGGATTTGCTGGATCAGCCTCCAGTTTGGATCTTAATCTTGATATATGAACATCGACAACTCTTGTATCTACATGTCTCTCGGGAGTATATCCCCAAACTTCTTTTAAAATCTCTCCTCTACTAAATGGCTCTCCTGACCTACTCACCAAAAGCTCTAAGAGACTAAATTCCATACCAGTTAATCTAATTCTCTCATCACTTTTAAAAACTTGTCTTCGATTTGTATCAATTTTTATATCCGTAACCAAAATTAATCCTGAATTAGGCATTCCAGGAATTTGCTCTTTGTCGATTCTTCTCAGAACGCACCTGATTCTAGCTTCTAACTCCTTTGGGCTGAATGGCTTTACTACATAATCATCAGCTCCTAATTCTAGACCTGTTATCCTATCTGCAACATCTCCTAATGCGGTTAACATAACAATTGGAACATCAGAATCTTTCCTTAACTCTTGACAAACTCCATAACCATCTAGTTTTGGCATCATGACGTCAAGTACTACTAAATCAGGTTCATAATCTTTAAATAACTTTAGTGCTTCTTTGCCATCACTTGCAGTTACAACTTTGTAGCCAATCATGGAGAGACGTGTCTCCAGAATTCTTCTAATACTTGCCTCGTCATCTGCGACGAGTATAGTTTCTTTAGTTTGACTAGATAAAGCCATTTGTTTCTATTAGCTAATCAGTAAGAGAATTTATTATTAATCTAATCTAACTTGTAGAGGGGCAATATCCCAAACATTCTAGTTCCATTACTTCATTCAGAGACTAAATGTCTAACAAATTATCTACTTTTATTTGTCAGAATTGCGGATCTGAAACTTCTCAATACTTTGGTAGATGCGTAAATTGCAACTCATGGAATTCCATTGTTGAAGAAATACAAAGTAAGAGATCTAAATATCAAGAAATAAAAAATATAAAAAATAATAAAAAATCTATACCATTTAACAAGATTTCATCAAAAAAAATATCAAGATTTACAAGTGGTTTTAGGGAATTTGATCGAGTACTGGGAGGGGGAATCGTACCTGGATCTGTTGTTTTATTAGGGGGAGAACCAGGTATAGGTAAAAGCACAATAGTTCTTCAATCAGCAGGAAAAATATCTCTTAATGAGAAAGTTTTATATATAACTGCAGAAGAATCTTTAGAACAAGTAAAAATTAGATGGGAAAGATTAAATCAAAACAGTATTGATTTACAAATTTTTGCAGAAACCAATTTATCCCTAATCATTGAAGAGATCAAACGTGTAAATCCAAGTTTCGCAATTATTGATAGTATTCAAGCCATCCATAATCATGAAATGCAAAGTTCTCCAGGATCGGTTTCTCAAGTTAGAGAATGTTCATCTGAATTGCAAAATCTTGCCAAAGACAATAATATTGCTCTTCTAATAATTGGTCATGTAACCAAAGATGGTGCTTTAGCTGGACCTAAAACTCTAGAGCATTTAGTTGATACAGTAATAAACTTTGAAGGAGATAATATTTCCTCTCATAGATTACTAAGAAGTATAAAAAATCGATTTGGATCGACCTTCGAGATTGGAATTTTCGAAATGCTTGAAGAGGGTTTACGAGAGATAAAAAACCCAAGTTCAATTTTTACAAATAAAGAAAATATTTCAGGTGTAACAACTACGATTACAAATGAAGGCACTCGACCATTAGCAGTTGATATACAAGCACTGGTAAATAAAACTTTCTACAGTAACCCAAGACGTACTACAACTGGAATAAGCATAAATAGATTGCATCAAATTCTAGCTGTTATTGAAAAACATGTAGGGATAAAATTATCTGAATTTGATTGTTATATAGCTACTGGTGGGGGTTTTGAGATTAATGATCCATCATCTGACTTAGGTGTAGCGATATCAATTTTCTCAAGTTTTAAAAATATTCCTCCTTTAGCTAGTAGCTCATTTATTGGGGAATTGGGTTTGAGCGGTCAAGTTAGAAAATCAAATAACCTTCGGACAAAGATAGAAGAAGCTGTAAGATTAGGGATCAAAAATATCGTAGTGCCAAAACTAGAGGAAGAACTAAATCATAATTTTCAAAATCTAATCAATATCAAAGAGATATCCAATATTCAAGAAGCGGTCGATTATTCTTTATCAAAATAAAAAAATCAAAGGTACAAATCAATTGAGCTTCTGCCAGAGTTTTTCAACCAATTCTCAATATCTAGATACCCACCTGGATAAAGTCTCACAGCTTTAGACCAGACTTCAGCAGCTTTATCAAACCAAATATCTCTCTGATCTAAATCACCATTTTGCTCAGCATATCTTCCCCTTTTTTCATAAATTAAACCTATATTTTTCAAGCATGATGGCTGTTTGGGATTTTCTACTAATGCTTTTTCATAAGTTTCAATAGACAAATCCTCTTCACCGTTACTCATATATATAATTGCCATATTTTTTAAAGTCTCACCCCTATCAATTTTGTTTTCTTCAAGCAGTAAGCTCTCTTTGTAATACTCTAATGCCTCCGAATAATCCCCATTATTTTGTGCAGCTAATCCATCTCTATAATAAATATATGCCTTTTTTTCTTTCTCAGCGATAGGCATTATTTTTACAATAGATTCAGCAATTACAGTAAAAGCTTTATCAATAAAATTGTCTCTGTTTTGATTACTAGGCACTACTCAAAATTGAATAAAATTAATATAGTAATTTAAAAAATAACTATTTAAAAAGTCTATTACATTTATTATTATAGTTAAATATTAAGCCAAGCATTAATTTGCTTCAATCGTGAAAATATGGAGAGCATTCAATTAAGCGTTAAAGGAATGAAATGCGGAGGTTGCGTTAGTACTGTTGAAAAAATATTGAATAGTTCTGATGGTATTGAAAATGTTTCTGTTAACTTGCTTACCGAAAGTGCTTATTTTGAAATTACCCAGAAACATATTGAAATAGAATCAGTTCTCCAAAATCTAAAAGAGAATGGTTTTCCATCAAAGATTTACATAAATGATTTTTCAAAAAAAATTAATAAATCAGAATTAGAAAAAAAAAAGAAGTGGACTAATCAATGGAAAAAACTAACTTTTGCCCTATTACTTTTATTATTTTCAGGATTAGGTCATCTTGCAGAAGGAAGATATATAAATTTTCCAATATTAGGGAATATATTATTTCACGCTTCATTAGCAACGTTAGCTCTATTATTTCCTGGAAGAGGAATAATTCTTAATGGATTTAAATCATTTATTAAGAACCATCCCGATATGGATTCTTTAGTAGCTCTTGGAGTAATTAGCGCATATACAACAAGTCTTCTATCCTTAATATTTCCTGCTACTGGTTTTCCTTGTTTTTTTAATGAGCCAGTTATGCTGTTAGGCTTCATACTGATTGGGCGTTACTTAGAAGAAAGAGCAAGATATCAAACTGGTTCATCCATTGGAGAATTATTAGATCTTCAACCTGAAATGGCAAATATCTACACTGAAGACAATCAAATAAAATCAATAAGAGTGAACACTTTAAGACCTGATCAAGAGATTCAAGTTTTAGCAGGAGACAGAGTGCCTGCTGACTGCATTGTTACCCAAGGTAATTCATATGTTGATGTTTCACATATTACTGGAGAATCCAAACCTATAGAAGTAAAAGAAGGTGAAAATCTATCTAGTGGGTCTTTAAATCTTAATTCAACTCTTAGACTTAAAGTACAAAAGGTCGGAGGAGATTCTTCTCTTGCAAAACTAGTAAATCTTATTGAGTCTGTAAACGCTAGAAAACCTCGCATTCAAAGTATTGCCGATGAAATTGCAGGTAAATTTACTTACTTTGTACTTATTTTTGCTACTTTAACCTTCTTCTTTTGGTGGAAGGGGGCAAGAAACATATGGCCTGATTTATTAAGTCACAACTATGAATTAATCACTCACTCAAGCCATACACTTCATACTTCGCTTGGAAGTAATGCTGAAAATTTCCTGAGTTTAGCAATTCAATTGTCAATTGCCGTTTTAGTAATAGCTTGTCCTTGTGCATTAGGTTTGGCCACCCCAACTGTAATCACTGTCGCAACAGGTAAAGCAGCAAAAAAAGGGGTTTTATTTAAAGGCGGGGATAAAATAGAGATGGCTTCAAAAATTAATCACATTATTTTTGACAAGACAGGTACTTTGACAAAAGGTAGGCCTTTCATTGTTGATTACAAAAATAATGATGATCATTCATTTTTATTAAAAATAGCTGCCAGTTTAGAAAAAGAAAGCAGACATCCAATCGCAGATGCCTTAATGCAAGAGGCAAAAAAGCAAAATTTAATATTATTTCCAATAAAAAAAATTTTTACTCATTCAGGGCGAGGTATTTCTGGAGAACTTGAGTCAATTGATGGACTTATTAATATTGGAAATATTGAATGGTTACTAAGCAAAGGAATAATTTTTGATAGTAATGCAAAAAAAGTCATTGAAAATGAAGAAACAAAAACGAACACTATCATTGGTGTAAGTATCAAAAATAAGTTATTAGGCTTTATTTTGCTAGGAGATTTACTCAGAGATGATTCAATTAAAACAGTTCAAAATTTGAGAGAAAACAAATTTAAAATTAACATTTTAAGTGGCGATAGGAAACAAACAGTTTTAGCTTTAGCAAAAAAAATTGGTTGTAAAGAAACAGAAGTAAAATGGGATCTTCTTCCTGAAATGAAGCTTAAGAATATAGAAAATTTAAAAATTAATAATAAAGTAGCAATGATTGGTGATGGTATTAATGATGTCCCAGCCTTAGCATCCTCAGACTTAGGAATTGCGGTAGGATCAGGAACTCAAATAGCCAAGGCAAATGCAGATGTAGTATTAATGGGAGATCAACTAAATGGATTACCCTACGCCTTAAATCTTGCAAAAAAAACTATAAGAAAAATAAAGCAAAATTTAACATGGGCTTTTGGTTACAACTTACTAGCTATACCTTTAGCCGCCGGCATTTTATACCCTAAATACGGTATTCTTCTTACTCCGTCAATAGCAGCATTATTGATGGCTATTAGCTCTATTACAGTTGTAATTAATGCTTTGTCTTTAGATTAAATGAAAGGAAAATTTATCGTTATTGAGGGTATTGATGGATGTGGTAAAACTACTCAAATAGATGAACTATCTAAATGGCTTCCTAGTAGTGGTCTAATAAAGCAAGGGTCTAAATTAATCAAAACTAGAGAGCCTGGAGGCAGTCTTCTAGGAAAAAAACTTAGAGGACTGATTCTTGATAACCATGAAAATAACAAGCCTTCATCTCTGGCAGAATTATTGCTTTATTCTGCGGATAGAGCTGAACACGTTTCCAAAATTATTTCACCTGCTTTAAATAATAATGATTGGGTAATAAGTGATAGATTTTCCGATTCCACACTGGCTTATCAAGGTTATGGAAGAAATATAAATTTAGAAATAATTAAAAATATTGAATCCATTGTATGTCAAGGAGTATCTCCAGATCTCACTTTCTTTTTAGAAATTTCTCCAGAAGAAAGCATATACCGAAGAAAAAATGAAATTCCAGACAGAATAGAATCAGAAGGTATTAGATTTTTAGAAAAAGTAAATGAAGGTTTCAAACTAATAGCCAAACAAAAAAACTGGAGAGTAATATCTGCTTCACAAAATATTAAAACTATTTCTAATCAAATTAAAGAGACTTTGCTAAACAATTTTTCTAATAACAAATGATTGAGGTTAAAAAAAATAATTTTTTCTTGAATGAAGAAGTCAATACCTTTCTTAAGAACATAGTTAAAAACAAATCATTGGCTAATGGTTATATATTTTATGGTGCTGAAGGATTAGGCAAAAAGCAAACTGCACTTCAATTTATAAAAGAGATTTTCAAACAGTCTTCACCAAGCGAAAATGTTGAAGAGAGAATTTCAAACAATAATCATCCTGATTTTTTAATTATTGAACCTGATTCTGTTTTGCCAACAAAAAGTTCAGGAAGTTTCGATCTAGAAAAAACAATAAAAAGTGGTTCTGAGATTATTAAAATTGCTCAAATACGTAATATCAAAACTTTTCTTAGTCAAAAATCAATTAACTCAGAAAAAAAAATTGTTTTGATTATTGATGCACACCTCTTAAACGAAGCTGCCTCAAATTGCCTTTTAAAAACCTTAGAGGAGCCTAGTAACGGCATTTTTATTTTACTAACATCTAAATTAAACCTTCTTTTAGATACGATCATCTCAAGATGTCAAATCGTCAGATTTCGATCTTTATCTACTAAACAAATAGAGTTAATTTTAACAGAATATTTAGATGATTCTAAATTAAAGATAAATGCAAAATTAAAATTGGAAGATTTAATAAACTCTGCGAATGGATCTCCAAATCAATTATTGAAAAATATTGAAATTTGGAATAATTTTTCAGATGAAATTATGAAAAAATTGGATTCTCCAATTAAAAATAGTCTGGAAATATTAGAAATATCTAAATCAATATCTGAAAAATTAGAAATTTTTCAACAGATTTGTTTAGTAAATTTAATTCAAACAATTTGGTGGAGAAAAACAAAAAGTATCGGTTTAGTTAAAAAACTTGAAAATTTGAAATACCTCTTAAGAAAAAACATTCAACCAAGGTTGGCATGGGAAATAGCTTTTCTAAAAATTTCAATGGAAGATATATGAGATTAATCTAATGCAGAATTTATCAAGTCAGGATTTCTTGCTTGAATGAACTCCTGTCTAGCAGTTTCCACTTGAGAACCAATGGGTAACTCAAGACAATATCCAGCACCGTATACAGTTTTTATATAAATAGGTTTGCGTGGATCAGGCTCAAGTTTAGTGCGTAAGTGTCTAATATGAACTCTTATTGTCTCAATATCATCATCAGGTTCATATCCCCATACTTCTTTAAGAATTAATGCTGGTGATACAGTTTGACCATGTCTCTGCATAAGACAATGAAGAAGTTCAAATTCAAGATGCGTTAACCTCACAGGAGATTCAAACCATATAGCTTCAAATCTTTCCGGTACAAGTGTTAAAGGGCCATAATTTAATATTTCTTGCTGGTTACTAGAATTTAATTGTGCTCTGTTGGTTCTTCTTAATAAAGCTTTTATGCGTACATATAATTCTTCTAAATCGAATGGTTTAGTAATGTAATCATCTGCTCCAGAATTAAACCCGGTAACTTTATCTTTAAGGCCACCTAAGGCAGTTATCATCAAGATTGGTATGTTTGATGTTCTTTCATCTCTTCTTAGTCGCTGGCATAAAGTTAAACCATCAACACTTGGTAACATTAAATCCAAAAGTATTAAATCTGGTGAATATTGAAGAGCTAATGCTTGTCCTTTAATTCCATCTTCAGCTTTTTGGACATCGAAACCAGAATGTTCTAAATGTCTAGCCACCAAATCACGCATATCACGATCGTCTTCTATTAAAAGGATTGAAATTTTCATATTAATGAACTATTAAAATAAAATTAACTTTTAGTATTATGATTCTCTCAAGAATTTATAAAGATTGCTGAATTAATGTAAACAATTTTATCAATTAGATTTATCAAATAACTTAATGATAGCAAATGATTAGATAGAAATTATTAATTTTTAAAAAGTTGAAATTTTAGAATTTCTTTCGATTCTATTTACTTTTTCTTAATAATCTAAGGATAATTAGAAGCAAATAATCGCTCCAATTGAAAGAATATCTAATTCAGAATGCCATTATAAAATTTAAAAAAATTGAATTAAATGGAGATTTCAGTTTCGAATAGGAATTAACTAAGTTGAAATTATTTAATTTCTCCAAAATGTACAAACTCATAATTTTGTCTATATTAAAAAAAATTTAAGTTTCTATGAAAAAGAAGTCTATTATCTATTCTGATTTATCAAAAAAACAACTAGAAACTCTTAAAGAACTTTACATTCAAAAAAAAGTTGAATCTATGAGTCATCAAGAACTTAAAAAATATGTATTAGAAATTATTTCTCATCAGATAAACGATACTATTGGCAAAGAAGAGGAAATGGAAGCATGGAGAGAAATGTCCGATTTTTTTGGAGAACAATTTGAAATAAATATCTTAGAAATACAAACAAAATACATTGACGATAAAAACGTAATTGAAACAGAAATAGATTCTCAGAAGCAAAGAATAGAATTACTTGAAAGGAATAATTTGGATCAAGAGAAAAAGGATATGTGGGATGACTAGAATTTACTTCAATGGTGTAGTAATTCAAACGATATAAACAAATATACATGTCTTAATTTTAAAAAAGAAAATCGATCAATGATCTTATTTTTTTCGTTTTTTTGGGGAATTGAGTAAATGTTCTAATTACTGTTCTTAAAAAACAATTTTATTAATTAAATCTATACTTATAACTATATATTTGATTATTTAAAACGTTCTATATACTGTTCTTATTACAATATAAAATATACTTGATTATATCTTCGACTAACCACAATTTACAAAAAAGAGGTCAAAGAAGTAAAAGTCACTTTTTAGGGTGACTTTGAATAACTTTTTGGAATTTATAAACTCCCCGGGCGGAAGTCAGGGTGATGTTTCCTGAAGGTGTATGACTGAATATGACATAAGAATTTTGCGATTTTGATATATTTCCCCACCATTTCCCCACCAAATGAACTCAGAAAATCGTCCCTTTTTAACCATTAAAGAGGTATCAAAACTTCTTGGAATTTCTATTTCTACAATTAATAGACTTGTTAAAAGAAGAGAATTCCCTCCTAAAAGAAAAATATCCCCAGGAAGAATGATTTTTATGAAATATCAAATTCAAGAATGGATAGATAACAGAAGAAGTGACTGGTAAAGATCTTAAAACTTAAATAAAGACAGAAAAACTCTTAAAATTAGTTTTTTAAAAATTAAATCAAAAAGGAATTATCAGATAAAGAAATATCGTCTTCGTTATAGATAATTGCTAATAAATCTTTGCTGCCATTATAAATTTTAGAATGTTTGCCAGTA
>CACAYX010000005.1 GCA_902536775.1 uncultured Prochlorococcus sp. | reverse complement strand
ATAGCAGCAGCTGCTGCTTCTTCTACATCTCCTTCTTTCCCTGCTAGAGTTAATCGACCAAAAGCTCCAACTGCCTTTACATCAACAACAGTTATATTTGATGCTTTTTCTGCTTCATTTGCCGCTTTTAAGACATACCCAGCCGGTTCAGTTTCTAATATAAACATACTCATCCCAGATTGAATCATTGATCCACTCCTATTTTGTCTATTTATTAAAACTGCATGATCTGGAGTAATAGCTCTAATAACCTCTGTCCAACTTGTTGAAGGTTTGGTTCTTTTTCTAACTTCACTTCCAATAGCATCTAGAACAACATCCCCGGAATGCAAAACAGTACTTTGATCTTTATGGTAAAGGGCAAGAGAACCAAATGCTCTTTCAACGATCATCTGTCCAAGTCTTACATTACTAGCCTTTAAGGCAATATCAGTGACTCTATGCACGGCCATCCCAGGTGAAACTTCCATCCATAGGCATGAGTCTCCAGGGATTGGTAAAAAACCTCTACTAACAGTTCCCATATATGCAGCCAATTGAGGCTGAAGAGAATCTAAAAAAACATATGTTCTTAACTCAATTTGTTCTACTTGACTTGCTTGTCTGGATACCAAAGACTTTTCTGAATCAGTTGTAATAAAACAGCTTGCACCACTAGCCTGAGATTGCACCTCAGATCCTGTGACAAGAGAACTCCCTTTCTTTCGTTCCCCTCTGTTTAAACTAGAAGTTGGTTCCATTCACGCGACTATAACGGATAATGGTTCATTTTTTCCATTAAATTTACTTGCATGCTTCCCACAAAACGATAACTTCAAGTAAAAGATATGCATTTTTATGGGAACTTCTCAAAAAAAAGAACCAAATGTTTCTGGCACTGAAAAAGAATTAACTCCTGATCAAACTCTTGGATTAGTAAGCCTAAGCTTGATGCAAAAATTATCTCAGAAAGATCCATCTTTTAGTTGGTTAGAAGAAGATAAAATCGAGAAGGCAAATCTTAAGAACCTTAGAGATAGATTGGAGTTAACGCAATTAGCTATAAATACTGGAGCACCTTTAACTACTTCAGAAGTGACAGCTTTAATTGGAGCAAAGCCCGGAAAATCTAAGTTAGAAAGAGCAGGATTATTAGCAACGAAAATAGCTAGAAATGTATGGAAAATCTCAAAATCAAGTCAAGGAAAATCCTTTTACAGAAATTAAAATACGCCCAAAAAGTTTTTTTCATAATTCCCATTTAAGTATTTAAACATTCATATAAGTTTTTTAAATGTGTTCATTTTGTAAGAGAACTTATTAATTACTTTCTTAAATTAAAAAGTTTATGCAAGCTTGAAATATAGGCTCTTGAAATTTTTAATGAGTAAAGTTGAATTTAATAAGGAAACTGGACCGAGGGAAGTTTTTTGCGGTTTAACTTCAATAGTTTGGCTCCATAGAAGAATGCCTGATGCGTTTTTTCTGGTAGTAGGTTCAAGGACATGTGCCCATTTAATTCAAAGCGCTGCTGGAGTTATGATTTTTGCTGAGCCAAGATTTGGGACGGCTATTCTTGAAGAAAAAGATCTAGCTGGTCTTGCTGACGCTCATGAAGAATTAGATCGAGTGGTTAATGATCTTATTGCAAGAAGACCAGAAATAAAAACTCTTTTTCTAGTTGGATCTTGTCCAAGTGAAGTAATTAAACTAGATCTTGCAACTGTCGCAGAGAAATTAAATAAAAGATTTTTAGGTCAAGTAAGATTCGTTAATTACTCTGGCAGTGGGATAGAAACAACCTTTACCCAAGGAGAGGATGGCGCCTTAAAAGCTTTAATTCCATTAATGGAGTCATCAAATGAGGAAAAATTATTATTAGTTGGGACTCTCGCAAATAATGTAGAGGATAGGTTTAAAAAGATTTTTAGAAATTTAGGAATTTCAAATATTGAGAGCTTTCCACCACGGCAATCAACAGAATTACCAAAGATTGGCAAAAATACAAAAGTACTATTAACTCAGCCTTATTTAAGTGATACGGTTCGAGACCTCAAACATCGGGGTTGTGAAATAATTTCAGCTCCATTTCCTCTAGGTATCGAAGGCAGTACAAAATGGTTTTTAGCTGCTGCCAAAGCTTTCAAAATTAGTGAACATAAAGTTCATGAAATTATTTCGCCTTTAATCAACAGAGCAAAACTTGCTCTAGATTCACACAAAGAAATACTTAAGGGGAAAAGATTATTTCTTCTTCCTGAATCGCAACTAGAGATATCTTTGGCAAGATTCTTGCATAATGAATGCGAAATGGATCTTATAGAGGTAGGCACTCCTTACCTAAATAAGGATTTAATGAAAGAGGAGATTAATTTATTACCTGATAATACAAAAATTGTTGAAGGGCAACATGTAGAAAAACAATTAGATCGAGTGAGAGAATCTAATCCAGACTTAGTGGTTTGTGGCATGGGTTTAGCTAACCCACTTGAGGCGGAGGGTATTAGTACTAAGTGGTCAATAGAAATGGTATTCAGTCCAATTCATGGAATTGATCAAGCCGCAGATTTGGCTGGTCTATTCTCCAAACCTTTAAAAAGAAATCAAATACTAACTTCAAAAACTTTAGTAATGCATTAAAAACTATGGAATTAACTCTTTGGACGTATGAAGGACCACCACATGTTGGTGCTATGAGAATTGCCTCGTCAATGAAAGACATTCATTATGTGCTTCATGCCCCCCAAGGAGATACATATGCAGATCTTCTCTTTACCATGATCGAGAGGAGGGGGCAAAGGCCTCCAGTAACTTATACAACTTTTCAGGCTAGAGACCTTGGAGGCGATACAGCAGAATTAGTGAAGAAAAATATTAAGGAAGCGGTTGAACGATTCAAACCCAAAACTCTTTTAGTCGGAGAAAGTTGTACAGCAGAACTTATCCAAGACCAACCTGGAGCACTTGCGAAAGGGATGGGGTTTGATATGCCGATTGTTAATCTTGAATTACCTGCTTACAGCAAGAAAGAAAATTGGGGGGCGTCAGAAACCTTTTATCAACTAACAAGAACCCTTTTAAAAGAAAAAGTAAGTTCTTCGGACAAAATAAGTCCCCTTAGGTGGAGGGAATTAGGTAGGAGACCAAAAGTTAATATACTTGGCCCTTCATTACTAGGATTTAGATGCAGAGATGATGTAATCGAAATCCAACGCATACTTTCGGAACAAGGTATAGATACAAACGTAGTTGCTCCATTAGGTGCTAGTCCAGATGATATTGAAAGACTAATTGATGCTGAAATAAATATCTGTCTTTATCAAGAAATTGCGGAAGCATCATGCGAATGGCTTAAACGAAACTTTGGAATGGAATATACGAATACTATCCCTATTGGAATAAAAAATACAATTGAATTTATAAATGAAGTTCATGAGAAATTAGATCTTCCTTTAACGAATAAAGAAGAATTAGAAAATAAATCAAAACTTCCTTGGTACTCAAAATCAGTTGACTCTAATTATCTAACTGGTAAAAGAGTTTTTATTTTTGGTGATGGAACACATGCAATTGCAGCAGCCAAAATTGCTAAGGAAGAATTGGGTTTTGAAGTAGTGGGTCTTGGAACATACAGCAGGGAGATGGCTAGGCAAGTAAGAGCTACTGCAAAAGATCTTAATGTAGAAGCTCTGATAACTAACAATTATCTAGAAGTTGAAGATGCCATGAAAAAAGCCTCCCCTGAACTAGTTTTAGGGACCCAAATGGAAAGGCATAGTGCAAAAAGACTTGGCATTCCATGCTCAGTAATTAGTACTCCAATGCATGTTCAAGATGTTCCTGCAAGATATAGCCCTCAAATGGGATGGGAAGGAGCAAATGTAATTTTTGATGACTGGGTACATCCACTAATGATGGGCTTAGAAGAGCATCTTATTGATATGTTCAAACATGACTTTGAGTTTGTTGATGGTCATCAAAGCCATTTAGGGCATACATCGACAAACACAAATAATATTTTAAATTCTGACGAAAAAAAAGAGAATAATCCTAAAGAGGGCATTATTTGGACTGAATCTGGCAGGGCTGAATTAACAAAAGTTCCATTTTTTGTAAGAGGTAAAGTCAAAACAAATACTGAAAAATATGCAATCCTGAGAGGAATTCCAGAGATAAGCGATGAAACTCTTTATGATGCCAAAGCATATTTCAGTTAATCTATTTACTAATAAACTATAATTAAGTCATGAGTATTTTCACTCATAATTTAATAGATTTAATCCTAAAAATTCAGTAATAGGAACATATCCCTCACTTTTAATACAATTAAATACATATTTGTTTAGAAACATATTTCATGTGTATATACGCTGCAAGAATATAAATAAATAATGTGTTTTAAGCTTTAAATGACAAGTACTATAAATAGACCCCTTGATGGAGAAGGAAGTGTTCAGGTAAAGCAAGATCCAAAAATAAATATTGAAGAAGGGGCTTTAGTTATTGCCGTATACGGAAAGGGCGGCATCGGAAAATCAACTACATCATCAAACCTTTCTGCAGCATTCTCAAAATTAGGTAAAAAGGTTCTACAAATTGGATGTGACCCGAAACACGATAGCACTTTCACTTTGACACACAAAATGGTTCCTACAGTTATCGATATTCTTGAAGAGGTAGATTTTCATAGCGAAGAATTGAGGCCAACCGATTTCATGTTTGAAGGTTTTAATGGCGTAATGTGCGTTGAAAGTGGAGGTCCTCCTGCTGGAACAGGGTGCGGGGGATATGTAACTGGTCAGACAGTTAAACTATTAAAAGAACATCACTTATTAGAAGATACCGACGTTGTTATTTTTGATGTCCTTGGGGACGTCGTTTGCGGGGGGTTTGCAGCTCCACTGCAACACGCAAATTACTGTCTAATTGTTACTGCTAATGACTTCGATTCAATATTCGCTATGAATAGGATAGTCTCTGCAATCAAAGCGAAAGCGAAAAATTATAAAGTCAGATTAGGTGGGGTAGTTGCAAATAGATCAAAAGACACAGATCAAATTGATAAATTTAATGAAAGAACAGGTTTAAAAACTATGGCCCACTTTAAAGATGTCGACGCCATCAGAAGATCAAGACTAAAAAAATGTACTATTTTTGAAATGGAACCAACTGAAGATGTTATCGAAGTTCAAAATGAATATTTATCTCTTGCCAAAAATATGCTTGAAAACGTAGAACCTTTAGAAGGAAATCCACTTAAAGATAGGGAAATATTTGATTTATTGGGATTTGATTAATCTTAATTAATTTAATCCAACTAATTGCTTTGTAAGATCATAAGTTTGTATAGAGGTTTTAGTATCAATTATTCGTTTTGATAACTTTTGAGAAAAAGCTTTTCTGCCTGTTTTTTGACGATTTCCCCAGCTCCAATGAACTGATGGTTTAGAGAATTCTTTATAAGTAGCCACTTGAGCGACCCTCTCACCTGCCAATCTTTGTGAAACATATCCTTTTGTAATGAATTTTTGAAATATTGGGAAAAGAAATCTAAATAACCAAGGTGTATCCCTAAATAGTTTTGTGTCAGCAACGCATCCAGGATATAGAGAATTAACAATAATTTTCTCTGGAAGATATCTTTTTGATAATTCCTGAACGGTCACCATATTGCAAAGTTTACTATCCTTATAAGCCTTACCAGGTTTAAATTTCTTTCCATTCGCCATACTTATTGGAGATAAAAAACCATTTTTGAATCCAGATAAATCTCCCAAATCAGCTGGGGCAGGAATGGGGATCCTTCCTCCAAGTTCTGAATAATTAGCCGTAACAGTCCCTAATACTGTAATTCTTGGCTTGAATACAGTTGATTTGCCATTTAAAACAATTTCTCTTTCAGAAGATAAAATATTTTCCATAAGTAGGTTTATCATAAGAAAATGCCCAAAATGATTTACTGCCATAGATCGCTCAAACCCCTGAGCAGACCTTTCAGGTCTCTTTAGTCTTGGTTTATAAACTGCTGCATTACAAATAAGAGAATTTATTGGCTTCTTAAATCTTTCTAAAATTTCATCGCAACCTTTTCTCACATCATCCAAGTTAGCAAGATCTATTTCTATAAAGTGAACATTTTTAACTTCCTCTTTTGTTAATGATTCCTCAGCTATTTTTATAGCTCTTTTATTTGATCGATTAACTGCTATAACCTCCCATCCAAATCTTAATAGAGGTTTTAGAGTATTTAATCCAACTCCTGAAGTTGTTCCTGTTATTAGGACTAAACCCTTAATGTTCTTACTCACTAGCAAAAAAGTTAATTGAAAAATAAAAAGTAGAATGATTCAAGATCATTCTTATCAACGCCATATTACTCTGATAATGTCCCTAGAAATTATTTGATCCTGATCCTTCATAAATCTTTGCTCACCTTCAGAAGAGAATAAATCATCAAACTTATCTGTTAAAACATTAAATCTATATTTTTCGTACAAAAATGAGTCTTCAATTTCCCTTAATCTGGTCAACCTTACTTTAGAACTATAGCCAAGCTTAATCAGGCTTATTATTGCTAAAAGGGAAAAGCTAATTTTTATAATTAAAAAAATCAATGATACAAAATTATCCCGCTTCTGTTGTCTTTTTATAAATACCGACCCTAAATATTTTTTGTGGAAAATATTATTCTTATAAGAAGATTTTGACAAATTAAGTACTTGATATTATTACTGAATAAATCAATTCAGTCTTACTTTATTATTACCTTATAAATTTTAAATTTTCTAATAGACTTTAGTTCCTACCTAAACTAATTCCTAGTCTTAATGCTAAAACTCCTGCATGCATAACAACTATGAGGCTTAATGCAATAAGGTTTATTGTTTGAGTTGGCTCCATGGTAAAAAATTTATTTTCTTTATTCTCCACCGAAAAGAGAAGATTTGAAACACTATTACAAAATGATGTTACGTAATTAACAAATTGAAAGAAATAATTTTTTGAAAATTATCATAAATAAACCTACAAAGTTAATTTTGGGAATTGAAAATCAGGCTTTAATTTTTTCAACAAATAATTTACCTGGATTTGATCAAATGGCTTTAGATTTAAATTCTTTAGATCAGACAATTTCGAATCCTGAAATAATTCTCACATTGAGGTTCTACTATTGGACAGGGGATTGGCTTTCAATTGGCTATCACCAAAAGGAAATTCCTCCTCATTGGAAAAATTTATTATCAAATGGGGAAATTAATATTGTTAGACGTCCCTCTGGTGGGGGGGCTGTTCTGCATTCAGGAGGCATAACATATGCATTAACATTTAAAAAAACTTACTATAAAGTCTTAAGTTATGAAATGGTGAATAATTGGTTAATTAAAAGTTTTAGAGAATTAGGTCTAAACTTACAATATGGTAATTTCCGAAAATCAAGCATTAAAACAAATTGTTTTGGGACTTCATTAATTTCCGATTTAGTTGATCAGGATGGGTTTAAGAGAATAGGTAGTGCTCAATTTCATAAAAAAGGTGCATTCCTTCAACATGGAGAAATTCAAACAAATCCTTCAAGAGATTTGTGGTTCAAATTATTCAAAGAAGAAGCTCCACCAAAAATAAATTTAAATCTAACAAATGATGAAATAGTTCAACATTTGAGAAATTCATTCCTGAAAAATAAATCAAATATAAGTTTCAAAAATATTTCCATAGATAATAAAAAATAGAAATTTTTAATGGCAAGAATTATTAAAGATCTCCTTTCTGCTTCATTGAATTAATTATTCTCGGCAATTCAATTCCTAAGGGATAATTATTTTTAAAGTTTAATTTGTTAACAATATCTGAAGGCAAATTAAAACCTAATTTATTCAAGACAAAGTTTCCAATTTTTGACCTATCAATTATCCCCAAAGGGATATTTGCAGCATTTAGAACCAATAAAAAACCTTCATTTGTTTCTTCAAGTCTTTCTATAGTTCTCCATAATTTATCGTTATAAGAAACACTTTCAAAACTATCGATTGGTGTCTTAAAATTTCCAACAAAATTCTTTTCCCATTTTTTTAAGGAAACAGTTTTTAAAATATTCTCATCAACAAAACCGGTCCATCTACCATTATTCGTGACAAAAAAATATTTATCCGATGCATCCTTCTTATTTTTTATTAACTTATTAAATTCTGAGAAATTTGAATCGTATTCAATTTTTCTCAAAGGTTTTAATTTAATCTCAGAAACTTTACTAAATTTAAGTATGTTTTCAATTTTAAAAAATTGACTTTCAGATTTTGAAGAATTAATTCCAAACAAGCCCAAAAAAGAAAGAATAAAACCAAAGTAAAAGTTAAATCTAAATAAACAAATTATCCCAAAAAATAAAACAAAAAAAGATAATAGTAAATTTACTTTATTGAGGAAATTTCTTCCTTTATTTTTACTCCCTGAGAAATGCCAAATAATACTTTTTAATAAATTCCCTCCATCTAAAGAACCAATTGGAATCAAATTTAAGAAGCCCAAGAATAAATTAAATATACCTACTCTTGAAATTACATTAACTGCTATTTGTTCCTGAGATGCACTGTTATTACTGATTAAAAGTAAGATAGATGCTGTTGCGAAACATAAAAGAGGTCTTACAATTGCAATTTTTATATTACCTAAAGCAGTTTGACAATACTTATCTATTTGTAAAATTGCTCCTAAAAAATAAAAAGTAATTTTTTTTATTTTTACACCCTGATTAAGTGAAACAAAAGTATGAAAAACCTCATGAAAAATAATTGAAGATAATAAGAAAAAAGAAGTTAAAAACCCTATAATCCAAGCTTCTTTATTATTGTAGATATCGCCAGAAGATAAATTGACCTGATTATTTATACTCCATGAGAATAAAAAGAGAATAACAAACCAGTAGGGATGAACTTTGAAGGGAATTCCCCATATTTTAAAAATTTGCCAACTTCTCAAAAATAATCTCCGCTATATTTAGCAATAATATTAATCTTACATGCAGGATAATGATATGCCCAAGACTAATCCTTTAGTTAAAATTTGTGGACTAACTTCTGAAGAACAAGCTCTTCAAGTCGCTAAATTAGGAGCGAATGCTATTGGCATTATTTCGGTTGAAGAGTCGCCAAGGTATGTATCAGCTGAAATTAAGAAAAAAATATTTAAAACTCTAGAAAACTTTTATCCAAAAATCGATCGAGTAACTGTTGTGCAAAATTGTCCTATAGATTTAATTATCAAAAACTTCTTAGGCAACCCAAGTGAAACTATCATTCAATTACATGGAGATGAAGATATTGATTATTGCAAAGAAATAAGGAAAAAAATTCCCTATATTGGCCTGTGGAAGGCTTTCAGAATAAAAACGGAAAAGGACATAGATAAAATAAAACCTTTTGAAGATTTTGTAGATGCGATACTACTTGATTCTTGGAATAAAGAAACTTATGGAGGTTCAGGGAAAAAAATAAATTCTATTTATCTAAAGAATTTGCAATTTAACAAACCATGGTTGTTGGCAGGTGGAATATCAATTGAATGGATTGACAAAATTCTTACTGACTTCAAACCAGATGGCATAGATATTTCAAGTAGTATTGAAATATCTCCAGGTTTAAAAGATATAAAAAAAACAGAGGATCTTTTTAAGTTGTTAAAAAGATTTTAGTAATTATTAGTAGCGGACTGCTGTTTTACAAGCTCAAAAAATTCTTGTTTTAAACTTAAATCGTGTCTAAAATCGCCTCTCACAACAGAATTAATCATGCTTGTATTTGGTTCTTTGACTCCCCTCCACTTCATACAATAATGTTGGGCCTTTACGATAATGCCTAAACCTTTAGGTTCGCAAAGTTTTTCAATTTCATCTGCAAGGATCATTACAGCTTCTTCCTGAATATGAGGTCTTGAAAAAACCCAATCAGCAACTCTCGCAAATTTTGAAAGTCCTATGACTTTATTTCCAGGTTTTATACCTATCCAACACTCTCCTAGAATTGGTACTAAGTGATGTGAACATGCAGATCTGACCGAAATTGGACCAACTGTATAAATTTCATCAAGATTCTTGTCATTAGGAAAACTTGTAACTTTAGGTTGTTCATGATACCTGCCTTTAAAAACTTCGTTTAAATACATTTTTGAAACTCTCTCAGCAGTTTCTTGAGTATTATGATCATTCTCAACATCAATTACGAGGGACTTTAGTAGGTCTTTGACTCTTGAGGCTACTTCTTTTTCTAAAATTTCTAATTCACCAGGATTTATAAAATCAGAAATATTATCGTTTGCACTAAATCTTGTACCAGAATTGTTAATTCTGTCTCTTATAATTTCAGAAATTAGTTTATTAGTAATCTGGTCGTCAAAGTTTCTAATATTATCGTTGGGTAATGTAGAGGTCATAAAATTCTAAACAGAAAATTGTATGCAACTTAATTAACTGTATCTTCCAAAAGCTTGATTGCTCATATACTATATCACATTCTCTTGTTCAATCGGGTTCTAATAGTACTGAAAAAAATCACTGTTTTAAGATTAATCAGATAAACAAAATTTTTAAAAGGCTCCGCCAGAAGGCATCAAAGTCAAGTCTTCTATCAATTGTGATTGAGGTTTATTAGCCATGTAGAGAATAGTTTCTGATACCTCTTTTGAGGAGAGCATAGAAGTTCTATCAAAATCAGAATTGATTGATTCGGAGTCCCAAAGAGGAGTATTGACTGAACCAAGAGTTATTGTGCAAGCTCTTATTGAATTAGATCTCTCCTCCTCCCTCAAGCATTTAGTAAACATAGTTAATGCAGATTTTGAAACACAATAAGCTCCCCATTGGGGGAAAGCATTATAAGAGGCATGACTACTAACATTAATAACTAAACCACCATTTTTTCTCATTTGAGGAATTATTGAACTACAAATTTGAAAAACACTTGTCAGGTTTATTTGAATAGTTTGTTCCCATTGACCTAATTCCATTTCGACTAAAGGTCTATTAAATGCGCAACCGGCATTATTTATCAATAGTGAAGGGCATCCATATTTCTCAATTGCCTCTTTAACACAATGCTCTATTTCTAGGGGATTAGATAAATCACATTTGACTAGGTTAATTTTTGATTTAGTGGTCAACAGTTCGCTCTTTAGTTTCTCCATTAAATCCATATTCCTGGAGAGTAAAATTAAATCCCAGCCAGCATTGGCAAAAGTAATTGCGGTAGATCTACCAATACCTTTCGTAGCACCCGTTATAAAAGCTAGTTTCAAGTTATTCAGTTTTTTGGGGGATTTCACTATAAATCTCTTCAATATTATTCGCTTCGATAAATTTACCTAAAACCCTGAACTTTTTATATCTTTCCTCAATTAATTGGTCTTCAGGCATTTGAAGTAGAGCATTCAGGTGTTTTTCAATAGCCTCTTTTAGTGTATTACCAGCATCTAAAGGAGCCCAATTATTCCCACCAGAAGGTTCTGGTAAAACCTCATCTATAATACCTAATTTAAGTAAATCTTTGCCTGTAATTTTAAGTGCTGATGCTGCTTCTGGTGCCTTCGCAGCATCCCTCCACAAAATTGATGCACATGCTTCTGGACTAGCAACCGTGTAAACACTGTGTTCAAACATTAGTAACCTATCGGCGACACCTATTCCAAGTGCGCCTCCTGAACCTCCTTCTCCAATGACAGTAGCAATAATTGGAACTTTCAATCCAAACATCTCTCGAAGGTTTCTTGCAATTGCTTCACCTTGACCTTGTTCTTCAGCTTTTAAACCAGCATAAGCTCCAGGAGTATCAATAAATGTAAGAATTGGCAAAGCGAATCTATTTGCATGCTGCATTAATCTTAGAGCTTTTCTGTAACCTCCTGGTTTTGCCATCCCAAAGTTTCTTACTACATTTTCTTTTGTATCTCTTCCTTTTTGATGCCCTAACATCAACACTGGTCTATTATTTATCGAACCTATCCCCCCAATTAATGCCATATCATCGCCACCATTTCTGTCTCCATGTAATTCGATCCAGTCATCACAAAACATTTGAACAAAGTCCAAAGTACTTGGTCTTTGAGGATGTCTAGCTACCTGAATCTTTTGAGCAGGGGTGAGAGATTTAAATATTTCTTCTCTTCTTCTAGCAGCTAAGGTTTCAAGCTGTAGAAGCTGTTGACTAACATCTACCTCTGAATCTCGAGCTAATTCTTTAATTTGCTCTATCTGCTTCTCAAGTTCAACAAGAGGCTTTTCAAAATCAAGAAGGTAACGTTTAGCCATGATTTAGACAGTTAATACTTTAGGCTGCTTATCAAGTCCAATAGCGGAAAAACCATGCTTTAAAGAAGCTGCTCCAATAAATTCCATCTTTTCGAGGGAAATGTTATTTCTTCCCCAACTAAAGTTTGTATGACACTTTTCAAATTCTAAAATCATAGCTTCTGCAAAGCAAGCAAACATCTCTCGCTGAGGGTTTTGCATTTCCGCAAGTTCCATCATATTCCAACCAATATCATTGAAAAACTCTACTATACCTCCTTTCAAAACATAAATATTTTTACCCTGAAATTTCTCATCAAGATTTTTGGGGTATCCACCATCAATCATTAAACATGGTTTTTTTAAGTTTTCAGTATCAATTTCAATAGTTTTAGGCATACTTGCAACCCACACAACAATGTCAGCCTGAGGCAATGCCTCATCCAAACTTGTTATTGTGCCACCATCTAATTCTTTTTGTAACAGAGCTAGAGGTTCTTGTTGTCTTGCTACCATAAAAAGTTCCGAGATCCCAGTCTTATTGATAAGCCACCTACAAACAGCGCTACCAATATCACCTGTAGCACCAATTACAGCAACAGTTGCTTTTTTAAGGTCTATCCCAATTCGAGGAGCATTTATTTCTAGTTGCTTACAAATAACCCAGGCGGTATGAGTATTGCCAGTAGTAAACCTTTCCCACTCTAATGAAGTATTTCTAATTTGTTTATGCTGTAAAAGATTAAAATTCTCAAAAATAATAGAAGTAAATCCTCCTAGAGCGGTAATATTAATCCCTTTTTTCTGAGCTAGTTCCATAGCATTTAGTACTTTTCTTCTAGCAGTTTTAAACCTAGAAAGCATTTCAGGAACAAAGCACGAATCTATATAAGAGCCTTCAATAGATATTCCAGTTGCACTCTTAACTTCTACATTTTCAACAAGCTGAGGAGGAGCAGTACACCAAACATCCAAGTCGCCATCAGCAATATGATCAAAGCCTAGCATCGAAGCCTTTCTTTTTGCATCTTCAAAACTGGTTGAGTGGCCTATTAACCCAAACATTTAAAATTTATAAATGGTTTCAATACGATGTTATGAACAATAGCACAGAGGTAACTACTTAAATAGGTTTGATTAATTATTAAAAGCCTTAATTAATTAGAAATGTAATTAGACAATAGCTGCCATAGCCATTCTTGCAATTTCTCTATTATCTAGACCTATTTCCATCAATGTATCTTGATAAGCAATCATAAATTCTTCCATTAATTCTTCTCTGTCCATAGCTAAAACTGATGCATCTTCTGCTACTTCATCTAACATCTTTTTGATTAACGGAAGATTAACCTTATTAGCTTCCATTAATTCCTCTTTACAAGTTGATAAATTCTCTTTAAGCCACTCTTGACCATAATTTAAATGAAGATATTCATCTTTAACGACTCCCTCTGTTATTTTTTTTGCAAAAGGATCCGCAACTCTTATGTAGACGTTATAAGCAGAAATTGCAAATGCTTCAATTAAGATAGCTTGTATTAAAAGACATGTTGTTAAATTTCCTTTTTCAAGAGCAACTTGAAAATTACCATGTAATTTAGAAAAGAATTTTTTTGCAAAATCCATATCAGCAACTACACCTAAATTTCTTCCACAAGCAGTAAAGCCTTTTTTATGCTTCATTTCCATTCTAGCCAATTTAGTTAATTCCTCTAACTCATTTGGTATCAAAGTTGCTATTGAAATGTAATTATCATGAGCCTCTTGCTCTCCCTCTATAACAATTGCATTTATTCTGCTGTATGCATCCTTATAAGAATCTGTAGTGAAGTCGGGTAAATCTAAAGAAATCGGATTAATCGATTCTTCAATGGTTTTTTTATTTGATTCTAGAGTTTGCATGTCAGTGATCTTTAGCTCATTATGCATAATTATTACACGATTATAGAGAGTTTATTTAAATATCATGAAAATAGTTTCAATTGTTAAGTCACATTTTTTACTTAAACTTATTTAATAATTGTTCGGCCAATC
This sequence comes from uncultured Prochlorococcus sp., assembly GCA_902536775.1. GTDB lineage: Bacteria > Cyanobacteriota > Cyanobacteriia > PCC-6307 > Cyanobiaceae > Prochlorococcus_A. Next base: position 38,008 of record CACAYX010000005.1, on the reverse strand, counting down.
TGATTGCATCAGATTCATAATCAATTTGAACCAATGATTAATCAATAATTCCTTTAAATTTTTTCCTAAAGACTCATTTGCTCCTCTACTATCTCCAATAACACCTGATTTACTGAAGTCGTCAGTAAGCCAAGCAGTAGGCGCATTCCCCTCTAGACTCCAGCCTTCTGGGATTTGTCCTTTAATGCCCTCATTTGGGCGTTCATCACCTACTAATTCTGGTTTCAAAGCGAGCATCAAACTTGTTTCAGCTAGAGAAGCATGAAGCCCATTCTCGATCTCAGTTTTTGTTAACAAATCACTTAATCCATTAACACCACTCCATAAGAAACAAGGGAAAACTGCCATCCCTGGTGAGCAACTTCTTAACTCTCTTGCCGCTGTATTTAGTAGTGAGATTTGACCCCCATGTCCATTAATCAATATCAATCTTTTAAAACCCATTTCAGATAATTGACCTCCGACTTCCTTAATCATTGAAGTTATTAAATTTGAGGAAAGTGATATTGTCCCGGCAAAACCTTTATGTTCTGGAGAAAAACCAATATACTGAGTTGGAAGTTTTGTTAATGGAATATCTTGAGAAAATAATTTAAAAACCTCGCTAATAATTTCATCAACAAAAATACTGTCTGTAGCAAGAGGCAAGTGAGGCCCATGTTGCTCAACAGCACCGAATGGCCAAACCACTGTTGATCTTTTGTTTTTCGCAACACACTCAATTTCTTGCCAATTTAAATATTCAAATTTATTAGGTATTGGTTTAAAGTTCATTAATTTTAATTTTGAGTACTAACATTTAGAGTATGTTAATAATTAATTATTCTTATTTTACCTACGATGGGAGTCAGTAATAAAAATCCCCAAGATAATAGCCAGCTAAAGGGCAACAAAAAACCTCTTCAGGTTCTTCATATAAGCAAGAAAGATACTCAAAAAAAATCCCAAGGAATAGATAATGAGCAAACCAATTCGCAAGAAGAAATTAAAAAAGAAAATATCACAATCAAACCTCAAATCATTAAAGATGATTCGGTAAAAGAAATTGAGAACACAAAGGATTTTGATATTTCTCAACAAGACTTAAATAGACCCCTTATTTTTTCTGAGAAAAACACAGATTTTCAACTAGAAAGAACTGTTGATGAATTCGATTTTGATGAAAGTGCTTTTTTGGAGGCTTTAAATGAAAATGAGCCAATTGGTGCTACAGGAGAAACAATTTCAGGTAAGGTTATAGCAATCGAAAGTGATGGGCTATATGTTGACATTGGTGGGAAAGCACCTGGTTATATGCCCAAAAAAGAATGTGGTTTGGGTGTCATAACTAACTTTAAAGAAAAATTTTCTATAGGCCTTGAAATGGAAGTTTTGGTTATCAAAGAACAAAACGCTGATGGGATGGTAACAGTGAGTGCTCGGGCATTAATTCTTAGGCAAAGTTGGGAGAAAGTATCAAGTTCCGCAAAAAATGGAGAATTAATTAACGTTTTAATTAATGGATTTAATAGAGGTGGTCTTACGTGTGATGTAGATGGATTGAGAGGATTCATACCAAGATCCCAACTTGAAGATGGTCAAGACTATCAATCTTTTGTTAGCAAAACTCTAAAAGTAGCGTTTCTTGAGGTGAATCCAGAATCCAGAAAATTAGTTCTCTCTGAAAAGAAAGCATCATTAGTCTCTAAACTTTTAAGTTTAGAATTAGGTCAATTAATTGAAGGAGAAGTTTTAGCAGTAAAACCATATGGCTTCTTTATAGATTTAGGTGGAGCTAGTGGACTTCTTCATCAATCCTCACTAACAAATGGATCGATTCGTTCTTTAAGAGAAGTTTTTAGAGAAGGGGAAATGATAAAAGCTTTAGTATCTGAAATAGACCTTGAAAAAGGGCGCATTGGTCTCAATACAGCACTTCTAGAAAACTCTGCGGGAGAATTAATTATTGACAAGCAAAAAGTTATGCAAGAAGCCACAGAAAGAGCACTAAAAACTAAAGCACTCTTCGATAAAAAAGAACAAGATAAATGAACACTAATAAAGAAATGGAGTCGAGTCTTAAATTAAAAATTTCAGATTGGGAATTAGACTTTTACTCAAGACCAATTATTGAATCAAATGGAAAAAAAAGGTGGGAGTTAATTATTTGCTCTACAAGAAGTTATAAGACAAAAGATATTTTTTTTTGGAATAAAAAATGCCCTGCCAATGAAGTTAATTCAGTATGGCTTACGAAGGCCCTGAATGAAGCAATAAGTGAAGCAAGAAAACTAGGGTGGTCGAAACCTTCGATAGTTCGATTCTGGCGGTCTTCAATGAAATCGATTATCAAGAAATCTCTGGAGGCCGTAAGTATTGAGGCTCTTGTAAGTAGGAGAACTTACAATTTATTAGATAGAATTGAATTTCTTGAAAAAGAGATTTATCCAAAGGAAAAAGGTTATGTAAGAGGAGTATTAGCTCCTTCTTTTACTTCTAAAATGGAAAACCTTCCTCAACCTCTACCAGAAGCAGTAAGAGGTGATGCTTTAACTATTTCTGAAATATCTATTGGCGAATTAAAATCAGCAGAAAATTGGCCTATGGAATTTGGAGATATTTTTCCAATTCAGCAAGATTTAAATGATAACTACTTAGTTCCAGGATTAAGACTTTTTAGCAAAGATAGATCCTTAGCACTTTCAGCATGGTTCAGTTGTTTAGAACCTATTAAATTAGTTATCAATAAGAACCAACTCATACTTGAAGCTTCAGAAGACGATAAGTGGCTGGTAACCGATTTACCAGAAAAAGATGCAAACATTATGAGTAAAAAATTTTTAGAGAATAAAAAAAATTCTTTTGGTTATCAATTTATTTCCATACAGTCAACGCCATACATCGAAAAATTTGCAGGATTCTGGATCTTGAGAGATATTGAATTAATTTCATAAATTCAGCTTAGGAGCAGGAACTATTCCATACAAAGAAATATCTTTCCCAAAAGCTGAAATTTTTATTCAGAACAAAAAATTTGAGTATTATTCATCACCTATCCTAAGTCAATATAATTTCAAACATGCATATTTTACAAAGTCTAGCTCTGAGAAATTTCTTCAATTATTAGGGAATCACTTTAATGAAAATTACATAAATTGTGTTGCCAATCAAATTCACAGTAATGTGATAGTCCTTGGATCACTTTCGCAAAAAGGTTGTAAGACTGATGCAGATGGTCTTATTGGCAATAAATGCAATCAAAACTTATGGATTTACACGGCTGATTGCATGCCAATATTTTTTGCCGATAAAAGGACAAGAAACGTAGCAGCCTTACATTGTGGAAGAAAAGGTTTAGAAAAAAAAATAATAAAAAATCTAGTTAAAATTTTCGATAATTTTGGGACATCTAGAGATAACTTACTTGTTGCCATAGGACCATCTATTTCTAAGGAACATTATCTAGTTGATCAATTTACACTCAAGGAATTTTATAGAAAGGCCGAAAACAAAAAAATAACGTTGAATTTCATTAAAACTGAAATAGATCTTTGTTTAAGTGATACAAATCACTTCAAAGAGCAAAACTTAAATCAACTTGATCTCAAAAGATCTGCCTATGGACAACTTTTAAGTGAGAACATTCCTTATACAAATATAGACATTTCAAATTTATGCACATACAAATTAAAAAATGAATTTAATTCTTGGAGAAAGAGCAAAACATTCTTGAGACAATGGAATTTTATTTGCTCTTAGAGTTAGTTAACTTGGACAAATTTTACTAGTTAAGTCTTTAGCGACTAATAATTCAGTCATCTCCTTAGTACCTTTAATATTAAAAACTTTGGCTAACAAAACATTCTCTTTGAAACCAAAAGGTTTTATTTTAACTTTGCTTCCCCTTGGGAATTCACTCTTAAGTAAATTGGTTGCTTCAAGCTCATCATTTTCATTTACATCTACACAAAATAGTCCAATCGTTAAATTCCTATTTTGATCCCCCACCAAAATAATATTTGAACTTTTAATTTGAAGAATTTCGGCCGAGTTAACTATTACAGGATTAAGAACAATCAAGCAGGCTATTATTAAAATTTTTGATACTTTTTTCAATTCAGAAACATCTAAGTTTTTAAATTTTCTTAAAGTTAATTTTTTAAAGTGACGAATTTCAAAAAATTAGTCTTCACAATTAACATATCCAACCATTTGAGCATTACTTTTACCAGGAGGAACCATTGGATAACAATTTTCACCTCTTCTGACAAGAATATTAATCAAGGTAGGTCCGTCATGGTCAAGCGCATTTTTTAATTCATTCTGTAATTGTTTTCTATCAGAAATCAAGTATCCTTTAACTCCAAAAGACTCAGCAAGTTTTACAAAATCAGGTTCACCACAACTCATGTCAGATGAGGAATATCTTTCATCGTAAAAACTTTCCTGCCATTGTCTTACCATCCCTTGCCAGCGGTTATTAATAATAATCAATTTCACCTTTAGGCCATATTGAGATAAAGTTCCTAATTCTTGAATATTCATTAAGACACTTGCATCTCCTGCAATACAAATTACATCTGAATTAGGTAATGCTGCTTTTACTCCAATGGCTGCTGGCAATCCAAAACCCATAGTTCCTAAGCCTGCACTACTAATCCATTTTCTAGGAGAATTCCTAAGATATTGCGCAGCCCACATCTGATGTTGTCCAACATCCGTAGTTACATAAGCATCGGGTGAAAGTTCCCTCACTTTTAAAAGAACCTCCTGAGGGTAAATTTCTCCTTCTTTAGGTGGGTCATATAAAGGGTGTTTATTTTTCCAAAAATCAATTTTTTCTAACCATTTTTTCGTCTGACAAGTAAATTTATTTTTTTGAGATTGTTCATTAATTTTGAGAACAGCTTTTGAAACATCAGAAACAATTGCAACATCTACACGCCTATTTTTATTAACTTCTGCCGGATCAATATCTATGTGAATTACCTTTGCATTAGGTGCAAAAGTATCTAATTTTCCTGTCACCCTATCATCGAATCTAGCTCCAATAGCAATTAAAAGATCGCATTCTGTAACAGCGAAATTTGCGTAAGCAGTTCCATGCATTCCTAACATCCCTACTGATAAATTGTCTTTCTCATCAAAAGCGCCCTTCCCCATTAAGGTTGTGGTAACTGGTATTTGATAATTCTTAGCCAAAGTTTTTATTGCATCATGAGCCCCTGAAGATATTGCCCCACCTCCTATATATAGAAGAGGTCTTTCAGAATCTTCTATTAATTTAATTGCTTTATGGATATCGCAATCATTAATTTTTCCATTCCTTTTAAAACCTTTAGGAATAATCTCACCAGGCAAAACTCTTTGGTAATTAAAGAACTCTTGACCTACATCTTTGGGTATATCAATTAAGACAGGGCCAGGTCTTCCAGATGAGGCTATAAAAAAAGCTTCAGAAACTACTTTCCCGATATCTGAAGGATCTCTTATTACCCATGAATGTTTCACTATTGGAAGAGTTATACCAAAAATATCAGTTTCTTGAAAAGCGTCTGTGCCTATAGCAGGTCTTGGGACTTGACCTGTAACTACAACTAAGGGGACTGAATCCATTTGCGCAGTAGCAATTCCAGTTACCAAATTTGTTGCACCTGGGCCTGAGGTCCCAAAACATACTCCTACTTCACCAGTAGATCTTGCATATCCATCAGCCGCATGGGAACCACCTTGTTCATGCCTAACCATATAATGCTTTAACCAACCTTCTTGTTCTGCCTTATGAACAGCATCATATATCGGTAGTATGGCTCCTCCAGGATATCCAAATATAACTTTTACACCATGAATTTTTAAAGAATCCATTAGTGCATCTGCCCCAGTTGTCCAAACTGGATTTTCATTTTTTGAACTACCCTTTGAAAAGGATCTCGACGTAAGGGTCACTAAAGAAATTCAATATTTACTATAAATATTAATCTTAATTAAATACTTTTGCCTCATTTAGAAATGTAATGTCAGAAATGTATTCAAAAAAATCTTTCAATAAATTTATAATATCCAAATAAATTTCAATTATTCTTTATAAAATGCCTAATTTATGTAGAGGTCCAGAGCCTGAAATAAGTTCAATAAAAAGTACAAGAAAAATAATCATTGCAACCCTTCCGTTCCAAACTTCTGAACTATTATTCCAACCCCATTGCCACTTCTCTTGGGGATAAAGTTTAACTTTCTCAGGCAACTGAGAAGCCTCCTCTATGTTAACAAGAGGGCCTTCCAAACAGGAAATCACTAGATCACTAAGGCCTTCAATAAAAGTAGGATGAGTATTTAAAGCCTTAACTCTCCGAAAGTTTTTAATACCAGCCTTTTCAGCAATTTCTTTATATTCAATATCAATTTCTTGCAAAGTTTCGATATGCTCTCCAACGAAACTTATAGGGACCACAATCAGATCATCAACATTTGACCTTCCAAGATCAGCCAACACTTCTTCTGTATAAGGCTTCAACCATTCAACAGGACCAACTCTACTTTGATAAGAAAGTGTATAAGGGTTACTATGCCCTAAACATTTTTCCAACTCATTTATAATTAACAAAGAACAATCTTCAATTTGTTGTTTATAAGGGTCCCCAGCTTCTTCTACGTAACTCTTAGGAACTCCGTGAGCAGTAAAAAATATATGGGCTTTTGTAGGTGATTCACAAAGTGAAATTTGTTCAGAAATTAATTCGACCATAGACTTTAAATAACCTGATTGACTGAACCAACTCCTTACACATCTCATCGGAACCTTCTTAAATTCATCATCAGAATCTCGCAATTTTTTTAATTCCCTAAAGCTCGAACCACTAGTACTTATCGAAAAATGTGGATACAAGGGTATTACAACAACTTGATCTATTCCATCTGCTTTCATATCAGCTATTGCTGATTCGGTAAAAGGATGCCAATACCTCATAGCGATATAGGTAGTAGCATTAAATCCCTTGTTCCTTAATTTAGATTGTAATTCTCTTGCTTGTTGTTCAGTTATCCTTCTGATAGGTGAACCTCCACCTATAGAAAGGTAAGCCTGTTGTGAAGTAGTGCTCCTAAGCGTGCTAATTAACCAAGCTAGGGGCTTTTGAAAAACAGGGAACGGCGTCCTGATAATTTCTGGATCAGAAAAAAGATTGTATAAGAATGGGCCTACGTCAGTAATGCGTTCAGGCCCTCCTAAATTCATTAATAAGACGCCTATTTTATCCATTTAAAATTTATGAAGATTGAAAATCAACATTAAAAACGTCATTATATGGTCAATTATATAAGTAAATGAACGTAATTCAGGAAATTAATTATGTCAATGATAAATTTGCTACTCAAGGCAGCAAGCTTAAAATTGAGAAAAGAGGAGAGAAATTAAATATTCGTGGTTCACTACCCTCCAAAGAAGATAACAATAACTTTAAAATTCAAAGAATATCTCTGGGTTTAAGGGCTGATAGTTCTGGATTAGAGGAGGCCAAAAAAAAATTACAATTAATCAATTTGCAATTGGAATTGAATCAATTTGATTGGATTAATTGGATAGGAAAGCCTTATAAAAAGGAAAAAAAAGATGGGTTTGAATTTCCAAAAAGATTAAATCAATTTGAGGAATTTTTTTTTAAAGAAAATAAAAGTGATTTTCGAACCAGTACAAGAAAAACTACTTGGAGAAGTTCTTACAAACCATATATGAAAAGAATCATTAATATTTACCATGAATATGAGAATGAAGCTTTAGAAAAAATATTTCAAAAAACGCTTGAAAGTTATAAGGAAGGTACCAGAAGTAGGAAACAATGCGCTACTTCTTTAAGTGTTTTGGCTAAGTTTTTGGACATTAAACTACCAGAAGATTGGAAATTAAAATCTAGAGGTTATGGCCTGAACAAAGCAGGATTTAGGGATCTACCTAAAGACGAATTAATAGAGAAACTATGGGAGACGATACCAAACAAGTCTTGGAAATTTGTTTTTGGTTTGATGGCTACATATGGATTAAGGAATCATGAAGTATTTTTTTGTGATTTAAGTTCTCTTACTAATTTTGGGGACAAAATTATTAGAGTTTTACCTACGACTAAAACTGGGGAACATCAAGTTTGGCCATTTCATCCTGAATGGGTGGAAAAGTTCGAATTATCAAAACTTGGTGAGAATCCAGAACTTCTACCAAAAATTAATAGAGACCTTAAAATTACAACCTTACAAAATATTGGAAAAAAAATTACAGACCAGTTTAAGCGTTACTCTTTACAAATAAAACCTTATGATCTCAGGCATGCTTGGGCAGTTAGAACAATTTTTTATGATTTACCTGATACTGTGGCTGCCAGAATGATGGGACATTCGGTTAGTTTACATACTCAAACTTATCACCACTGGATTACTAAAAGAGATCAACAACAGGCAGTAAATAATGCACTTCTAAAGGTTAAAAGAGTTAATAATATTTAAAGATTTATAATAATTAAATAAAAATAAGAGTCATATGCAAGAAAAACCTTCATCTTCTGAGAAAATATTTAACCTCGATAATCAAGCAAATAAACTTGGAATGGGAGGTAAATTATCACCAGATATCGATGAGAGCTCATATAAAAAAAGAATGCAGCAAAGAAAAGATATTCAAGCCGAAAGACTACAAATTAGAAAAACAAAAAAAGGATTATTGATTGTTTTCACAGGAAATGGCAAGGGCAAGACAACTGCATCTTTGGGTATGGCTTTAAGGACGATAGGGCATGGCTATAAAGTAGCAATAATTCAATTTATCAAAGGAGGCTGGACCACTGGAGAAGAAAAAGCACTTAAAAACTTGTCTTCAAACATATCTTGGCATTCATTAGGAGAGGGATTTACTTGGGAAACACAAGATAGAATAAGAGATGAAAAATTAGTTCAAGAGGCGTGGCAACTAGCTAAAAAATACATACAAAACGAATCTTATAAACTTATCATTCTTGATGAAATTAATATTGCGACAAAACTTGGTTATCTTGCACCCGAAGAAATAATCACTTTTTTAAAAAGCTTAAATAATAGAAAAAATCATATTGTTTTAACTGGAAGGGGAGCATCTGATTTAATCATCAATTACGCTGATCTAGTTACAGAAATGAAACTAATAAGACATCCTTTCAAAGATCAAGGAATAAAAGCACAAAAGTGCGTTGAATTTTAGTTGAAGTGAATTTTATTTGAATTTTAATTAGGCAGGTTTAGAAATGTTTAAAGACGCAAGCAATATCTGAACAAAAAATAAATTTGGCACATTTACTTGCTAAGGTCTTAAAAGTACAATTATTGAATGACTTACAAAAGAGTTCTCTTAAAACTTAGTGGTGAAGCACTAATGGGTGAAAAACCTTACGGTATTGATCCTGCTATAGTTCAATCAATTGCAGAGGATGTTTCAAAAGTAGTAGAAAATAATGTACAACTTGCAATAGTTGTTGGTGGTGGAAACATTTTTAGGGGGCTTAAAGGATCTGCAGACGGAATGGATCGCGCAACTGCTGATTATGTAGGGATGCTAGCAACAGTAATGAACGCAATTTCACTTCAAGACGGTCTTGAAAGAGTTGGAGTTGCAACCAGAGTGCAAACAGCAATCGAAATGCAGGAAATTGCCGAACCCTACATCAGAAGAAGAGCCATGAGGCACCTAGAAAAAGGTAGAGTTGTAGTTTTCGGAGGTGGATGCGGGAATCCATTTTTTACAACTGATACTACGGCAGCTTTGAGGGCAGCAGAGATAAACGCTGAAGTTGTTATGAAAGCTACTAAGGTTGATGGAGTATACGATCGTGATCCAAATCAATTTAAAGATGCAAAAAAATATTCCTCTCTCAGTTATCAACAAGTTCTTAGTGATGAAATTGCAGTAATGGACAGTACCGCGATTGCACTTTGCAAAGATAATAATATCCCAATTATGGTTTTTGATATATTCAAAAAAGGAAACATTTCTAAAGCTGTTGCTGGTGAGCCAATAGGCTCTTTAATTAGTTAAAGATCATTTAATTTTTTAATTATGAAAGAAAAAGAAATTCAAGAAAATATGAATAAAAGTATTGAAGCCACACAAAGAAACTTTAATACAATTAGGACAGGTAGAGCTAATGCTTCCTTGTTAGACAGAGTAAATGTTGAGTACTACGGAGCAGAAACACCAATCAAATCGCTAGCCACTATAAGCACTGTTGATTCACAAACAATCTCAATACAACCTTTCGATATTTCATGTTTACAAGCGATAGAGAAGTCAATTTCTATGAGTGATTTAGGTATTACTCCAAATAATGATGGGAAAGTAATAAGAATAAATGTTCCTCCCTTAACAGAAGAAAGAAGAAAAGAATTTTGTAAATTAGCCTCTAAATATGCCGAGGAAGGAAAAGTAGCCTTGAGAAATATCAGAAGAGATGCTGTTGATAAAGAAAAAAAAGACGAAAAAGATGGCCTTATTTCAATTGACGAATCGAGAGATAATCAATCTGAAATTCAGAAAATTACTGATAAATATATCGCTTTAATAGAAACTAAATTGTCTGAGAAAGAGAAGGAAATTCTAAAAGTTTGACAGAATTTGACGTTGTAATAATTGGTGGAGGTCTATCAGGATCTTCTACCGCTCTTAACCTATCAAAGAAAGGATATTCAGTTTTAATTATTGAAAAAGAAAAATCCCAAGATTACAAACCATGTGCAGGTGGGATGGCATCTTCAATGCAAAGATTTCTTCCTTTAAATATAGAAGATTGCATAGAATCAAAAATTAAAAATGTTGAATTCAGATGGAAGGCTGCAGATAATGTAACTGCAGATCTGACTGGCGAATCCCCATTTTGGATTGTTAAAAGAGAAAAACTAGATCAATTATTACTTGATGAATCCTTGAGTAATGGAGCTCATATAATAAGACCATTATTGATAGAAAAAATCATAAAAAAAATTGATAAATGGGAAATTACGTGCAATAACAAAATAAAATATATTACAGAATTTCTTGTAATTGCAGATGGCTCCCAATCGAAATGGGCGAGTTATTTCAATTTAGGGCCAAGAAAACCGAAATTTGCCAACACAATCTCATTAAGATTGAAAGGGTTAGGTGAAATACCTAGAGATGCAGTTAGATTTGAGTTTGGATTTATAAAATATGGTTTTGCGTGGGCATTCCCCCTAAGAGAAAGCTTAAATATTGGTTTAGGTACTTTTATAAATAATGGTCTCTTAGAAAATCAGGCTATAAATAGACAAGTTATCAGAAGCTTCGGTTTTGATGATTTTCCCAATAAAATAATTAGTAAGAAACTGAGAATATGGAATGGCTTCCACTCAATTAATGGTGACAAAGTTTTAGCGGTTGGAGATGCAGCATCTCTATGTGATCCATTTTTAGCTGAAGGAATTAGACCGTCTTTAATTAGCAGTTTTTATGCTGCAGAATACATAGATCAGTTCCTATCAGGGAAAGTAGATGATTTTAATCTTTATACAAAGAAAATTAACGACATTTGGGGGAAATCAATGGCTTGGGGGAGGAGAATAGCCCAAGTATTTTATAGATTTCCCAGAACTGGATATCAATTAGGTGTCAAAAGAAAAACAGCACCTAAACGTATTGCTCAAATATTATCAGGAGAAATGAGTTATGAAGATATTGCAAAAAGAGTTATCAGACGACTTTTAACAAAAGGAGGGGCTTAATTATTTTTCAAATCGAACTTAAATTTAGTTAGCAGAAATCAATTTATGATTTTTAATCTCTGAATATCTCTTTATTAGCAGCTCTTCTAATTCTTCTATAGCCTTACTGAATCCAGTAATACCCTCACTAAGCTTTTCACTTGCCATTTGATCTTCTAACATACTTAATCTGAAATCTTTTTCTTCAAATTCGTAATCAATATAATTATTTATTTGGGTACTTCCATCTAATTTCCTAACTAACTCTCCTTTTTCTTTTTTAAGTTCCTCAAGAAATTTTGGTGCGATTGTTAAAAGATCGCAACCTGCTAATTCCTTTATTTCATCGAGATTTCTAAAACTCGCTCCCATTACTTCTGTCTTGAATCCCTTTTCTTTAAAGTAATTGTATATTTGTGTAACCGAAACAACACCAGGGTCTTCAGCACCAACAAAACTAGTTTTACCAGTTTTTGCTTTATGCCAATCTAATATACGGCCAACGAAGGGAGAAATCAGAGTTATCTTTGAATTGGCACAAGTTACAGCTTGGCAGAAGTTAAAAAGTAAAGTTAAGTTGCACTTAATACCCTCTTTTTCCAAAATTTCAGCTGCCTTAATTCCCTCCCAAGTTGCGGCAATCTTAATTAAAATTCTTTCCTTTTCAATTCCAAAATCTTTATAAAGATTGATCAATTTTCTTGCTTTTTCTACCGTAGCTTCAGTGTCAAAGCTCAGTCTTGCATCAACTTCTGTAGATACACGCCCTGAAATAATTTTCAATATTTCTTTTCCAAAAAATACTGAAACTTGGTCAACAGTTTCTTTAATTAATTCAATTTCAGAGAATCCTTGGGATAATGCCTTTTGTGAACTTTCTAAAGCTTTATCAATTAACTTCACATAATCAGGGTTCTTAGCAGCAGCAAGTATTAGCGATGGATTGGTGGTGGCGTCCCTTGGTTGAAATTTTTTTATCGAATCTAAATCTCCAGTATCAGCAACAACAACGGTCATTGAGGACAATTGTTCTAAAATTGATTTCATATCTAGATAATCATATATATACATAAACTAGCTTTTATTCCTGATGAAATCATCAGATAATGAACTAAATATTCGTAAAAATGGAAAATTTTAGGGTTTTTTAACAATCATTCCATGATCTTTAATATTAGGAGGTATTTTTTCAATTACTATCAAACTCTCGATAATTTCCTTCGCTACAGGTACTGCAACGGTTGAACCATATGCATATGATTTAGATGGCTCATCAACAACCACTAGGACAGCAAATTTTGGATCATTAACTGGTAAGGTTGCGACAAAACTACAAACTTTTTTACTTGTATACGAACCATTTATGGCTTTTTGAGAAGTACCCGTTTTTCCAGCTATCCTATAACCCTCGATTTTTGCTCCAGATCCACTACCTTTATCAACTACACTCTCCATCCATTCAAGAACAATTTTAGAGACATCCGGTGAAAAAAATTGTTTCTTTGGATTTTTATTAACTCTTTCTTTGAAAGTTGAGGTTACATGTGGAGTCACTTCAAAACCTCCGTTTGCTAAAGCCGCATGAAGTTGAACCAATTTAAGTGGCGAGATTGAGAACCCTTTACCAAAAGAAGTTACAGCAGGTTCAATTGATTGATTTACAAATAAATCTTTTGTCTTTAGTTGGCCAGCAGTTGATTCAAATAAGTCAGTCTCTAAATTTTTATTTATTCCTAAATTTTGTAGCCAATCCCAATAAATTGTGGGGTCTAAATTTTGCATTATTTTTACCATTCCAACATTACTTGAAACCTGCAACACTTTTGGATAGTCAATGTATCCATTACCTTTTTTATTCCAATTCGAAAGTGTCCATCCTCCAACCTTAATCTTTCCAACATCTTCAACTAATCCATCTTTCTGGATTACTTTTTCTTCTAACGCTAGGGCAAGATTAATAGGTTTAAAAGTTGAACCAGGCTCAAATAAATCTTGAGAATACCAACCTCTAAAGAGTTCAGAATCATACTGCCAAAATTTATTTGGATCATATGACGGGACTGTAACCAAAGAGAGAATCCGACCATTATTAACATCCATAACTATGGCAAATCCCTTCTTTGCTTTCCATTCGCTTACTTGCTTTGATAATGCATTGAATGACGCTTTCTGTAATTTTGAGTCTATAGTTAGTCCTAAACTTTTGTAATCATAAATAAAATCACCTGGGGCCGAATTATCCGGTAGAGGAGTTCCATCTCCTCCTCTTTTTATTAAATTAATTTTATTAAAAACTTTAATTTGATTATCTAAATGAAGCTCTAAACCTGCTGAACCTTTATTCTCATCATTAACAAAACCTATAAGATTAGAGTAAAGCTCTCCTTGGGGATAATATCTCTGCGAATATTTAAACAAATCAATTCCGCTTATTTGAAGGTTCTTAATCTTTTCTGCCTTTTCTTCAGAAATCTTATCCAAAAGCTTGATACCAACCATTTTATTATTAAATTTCTCAACGAGTATTTCATTATTAATATCCAAGATAGATGACAATTTTTTTGTAACTTCTTCAATACTGCGAACTCTATTAATTGAATCACCAGGAAAATTAAAATATTGTGGATGGGCCCATAATTTGTAGAGAGGTTTATCGTAAGCAATTAGTCTATTATTTCTATCAACAATTGATCTCCTTTTTTTTAAGGCGTTAATTTTAGAAGACTGTATTAATCTAGCTTTCCTTTGCAAATCAGATGCGTTAAAGACTTGTAATTTAACTAACCTACCAAACAAGCAAAATATTAGTAGTAAACTAAAAATATAGAGAACTTTAAATCTTCTTTGATCCAGTGGTGTAAGACGAACAATTTTTTTGTATTTTTTCATCAATATCCCCTTTGATATTTGCTATCTACAAAACCTTCGATAAATCTACTTAAATTTTTCTTAAATAAACTTTCTTTTTTTTCTGAAAGTTTATCTAGATAGATTAAATCTTTAGGTTTAGTTTTTGTATAAGTATTAATAGACTCAAGTTCACTAATATAAAATTCCTCAATTTTGGAAATATAATCAATAAGATTATTATTGATAGCTCTTGTTTTAGATAAGTTTATATATATATTTGACCATTTTCTTTGACTATTAAAAGACAAGAAAAACAAGGTGAAAATTAATACCAAAAGGCAAATATTAATGGTGTCGAAAATTTGATGTATTAATTTGACATTGATTATAGATATTTTTTCAGAGTTTTTTTTACATTCATATGAAACTTTTTTTTTTAAATTAAGTTGATTCCCATAAGGTTTCATCTATGTTTTATTCTTAAGTAAAAGAAGTCTTATTAATTAAATAAACATCTTTTTGTTTGATTCGCAAGTAAAAATTAAATTCTTTATGTCCTCAGTAGGAACAAATTTAAGAAAGTCAATCCATTCCATAAAGAATGCATAATCACTGAGGAAAACAAACTCCCTGAAGCAATTCTTGTAATTGCTAATCCAATCCCTAGAACAAATAGAGGCGGCATTTCTCCCAAACTTAAATGAGCTAATGCAAAGATAAAAGCTGAAACTATGATGCCCGAAATTACTCCAAAATCTCTTGAAAGAGTTGGCAGTAAAATACCGCGAAATATAATCTCTTCAAATAGAGGAGCTAAAAAAGTTGTTGTTACAAATAATAGAAAAAATGATAAGTAATTCTTATTATTAAGAACAATTTCGAGCAAGGGGTTACTACCATTCTGATTATCGATCAGACTATTCATAATAAGAGAGATCAATAAAACAAAAGGAACAATTGTTAACCAACCTTTAATTCCCTGAATAATTGCATATTTTATTGGAAAGAAATTGAACTGTAAATAATCCTTTTTAAAAGTAAATTCACTATTCAAGGATTTAATTTGATAAAAAACTATCCATAATGGCGGAATCGCCATAAAAAGATATCCAAAGAAAATTTTTAAAGATTGAGACAATTCATTAGAGATATTTTTAGAAAAAAGTTCAACCAAACTGATAGAAAATAAAGGTGATACTACTTCTCCTAAAACAACAAATCCACCTGCAATTAATAAAACCATATCTATTAATTCTAAATCTAACGATTTAATTTCTTTCCAACCAAACTTTTTCAAAGATATGGAATTCCATAATATTTTTAAAGCCAGAATAGAGCCAATAAGTATTGTTAAAATTGGAATTAGTCTTATGGCTAATATTTTAAAAAACATTTTTCTTGAAAATGATTTTGTTATTAATGAACTATCATCAAAATCAAATTTCTTGCTTAAAAGGTGATATAAAAATCTATCACCTTTAAATAAATCAAATTTATCAGAATTTGCTTTATATGAATTATTTTTAGATTTTTTTTCTATCTCATCAATCAGAAATTTAAAGTTTTTATCTTGAAAATCTTTGGATATATTTTTATAAATTAAAGAATCATTTGATTCTGAAGTGATTATTCGAATTAATTTATTTCTTTCTGCTAGCTCTTCAAATGGGACATCAGAGAGTGATTTATTTATTTGATCAACAGGATCATTAATGATAAAAAATTTTTTAAGATTTACAGGTATTGATTGGACAGATAATTCAGCAATTTCTTGCTCTTTTTGACTAATATCAAATGAAACAGATGGTCTACTTAAACTGTCTCTTAAGCCTTGTTGCCATACAAAAAAAGTTATGACGATAGAAATAAAAGCTAAAGTGAGTTTTGAATTAGAACTATTTTTAAAAATCATAACTTATTATATTCTTGAAAACTATAGTTAGTTATCATGGAATTTCCTTAAATTTATGTATCTATTTTAATCACGCCATGAGATGATTAAATTATCTTAATTTTCAAATTTATATAATGGCTATAAGATTAGTTTTAGTTAGGCATGGACTAAGCAGTTTCAATGCAAAAGGATTAATTCAAGGAAGAACAGACGATTCATTATTAACCGATAAAGGATACGAACAAGCCCGAAAAGCAGGAAAAGCATTATCAAAAATAAACTTCGATAAAATCTATTCCTCACCTCTTGTGAGAGCGGCAGAAACTGCAAAAACAATTAAAAAGACCTTCAATAAAGAACAAAATATTATATTCGATGATAATTTACTAGAGGTAGATCTTAGTGAATGGTCTGGTCTAAAAATTGATGAAATAAAAAAGAAATTTCCAGAAATTTACCCTATATGGAAAAATGATCCAGAAAATCTTATCTTAAAAAGAAATGACAATAAAACTTATAAACCAATTCAAGAGTTATTTTTTCAAGCAACAAATTTTATAGAAGATATTTTAAAAATTTATCAAGACAAAGATGATATAAATATTTTAGTAGTTGGACATAATGCAATTCTCAGATGTTTAATACTCTTGTTATTAGGAAAGCCTAAGCAAGGCTTTAGAAAAATAAGATTAGAAAATGCTTCTTTGTCGATACTCAATATTTCAAAGAAAGATAACTCTTTTAAGACTCAAATTGAATGCTTAAATCAAACTTCCCATCTTAATAAAAATATTCCAAATAAAATTGGAGATTCCAGAATATTTCTAATAAGGCATGGTGAAACTAACTGGAACAAAGAAGGTAGATTTCAAGGCCAAATTGATATCCCTTTAAATGAAAACGGAAAAGATCAAGCTAGAAAGACTTTTGAATATTTGAGAAATATTTCTTTCAATAAGGCATTTTCAAGTTCAATGCATAGGCCTTATGAGACTGCACAAATAATACTTCAAAATAACAAAGATTTAAAAATTGAGAAAATACATTCACTCGTAGAAATCAGTCACGGATTATGGGAGGGTAAATTGGAAGCAGAAATTAGAGAAGAGTGGCCTGCTTTACTAAAAAATTGGCATAATAAACCTGAAGAAGTAATAATGCCCGAAGGTGAATGTATAAAAGATGTATCAGAAAGGTCAGTAGAAGCTTTTGACAAAATTTGTTTATCTCAAAAGGATAATGATCAAACCCTCATGGTTGCTCATGATGCAGTCAATAAAACTCTAATTTGTAATATCCTTGGGATTAATTATTCAAATATTTGGATGATAAAACAGGGTAATGGAGGCATAACTATAATTGACCTTTTTAATGATCCTAATAAGCCCCCTTTGATTAGCGCTCTTAACATTACAACACATCTAGGGGGAATACTTGATTCAACTGCTTCAGGAGCACTTTAAATTAAGCCTTGTTAAAAATTTATTTTGATAAAGTCAGAGTCAGGAAAAAGGCTTCATTTACTGAAAAAGCCAACTTGACTAAGAGGCCAAAATCTGAAATATGCTTTACCAATTATCTCTTTTTTATGAAGAAATTTACTTCCAGGCCAATATCTTCCATCCCAGCTATTTGCCCTGTTATCACCTAAAACTAAAAAATGATCTTTTGGCACTTTTATGTTTTCAAATTTACCACAATTGTTAAATAGAGATAATGGGCACTTATAAGAGACATAGGGTTCAGGAATTAATTTATTATTTATTACTAATTCACCATTAGAGTTTACACTTACAATTTCTCCTGGAAGGGCCACCACTCTTTTAATATAAGCATCGCAAGCTTGATCCCTCAAACCAGGAATAAACGACATTGGAGGAAAACTCATAAAAAAACAATATCTTTTTTTTGGTAAAGGTTTAGATCTTGATGAAATTAATTTTTTGTCAAACGAGTATGGTGAGTTAAAAACAACAATATCTCCTCTTTTTGGTAAAGAGTTTCTTAGCGAAAATTTTTCAATAATTAACCTATCATTTATTTGTAATTCTGGGAGCATTGAACCAGAAGGGATATAACGTGGTTCTGCAAAAAATGATCTACAAGAAGAAACAAAAAAAGTTAATAGAATTAGTAGACCCCATTCTTTTAAAAAACTTTTTATGGAACTAGGCATAGGATTAATCAAGTCTTGATTTTCTAAACCTATATAAATTGTTTTGCATATTCAATTTCGTTAAAACCTAATATTACTTTTTTCCCTTTGTAAATCAAAAATGGTCTTTTTATTAATTTGCCATCACTTAAAAGAAGTTTAATAATTTCTTTCTTTGACAAAAGATCAATATCAAGATCAAGAGTTTTAAAGGCTTTACCTCTTGTATTAAAAATCCTTTTCTTATCATCAGAGTATTGTTCTAAGGCTAGATTTAAATAATTAACAAGTGGAGGTTCTTTTACAATATCAATTAACTGAAATTCAAAATCTTTGCTTTCAAGCCACTTTGCAGCTTTTCGGCAAGTAGAACATTTTAAATAACTATAAAGAATTATATTTTTCAATTTGATTTACTAATCTTTGATTTCTTAAGTACTTTAAAGTTTTTCTTTTTTAGGGGTATACAACTTTTCAATAGATTTTCCACCACATCAAAATCCCTCCAACCATCAATTTGAACTGTTCTTCCATCAAGTCCTTTACTTGTCCTAAAGAATTCAGCAACATCCTCAAGCTGATTAGGAGCAATTTGATTAATACTCACTATGTTAGCCTGCCTAGGATTAGCCACAGGCACACATAAAAGTTTTCCATCATATGCACCACAATCATGCATATCCAAAACTCCAATAGGTCTAGCTTTTATTAAACAACCAGCAAAAGTAGGCTCGTCCATTATCACCATTGCATCAAGAGGAGCTCCATCATCAGCGAGGGTATTTGGGATAAAACCATAATCAAAGGGGTACCTCACTGAAGAATGCAATACTCTGTCTAAGGCCATTATTCCTGCATCAGAGCAATATTCATATTTATTCCTACTCCCTGCTGGTATTTCAACAACGATATTGACTATTCCCTTCATTGGAGATGGAGGTATTGAACTAAGGTCCATCTTTTTTAAAATCGTGATTATGAATTATCTCGTTTCCTTGAGGTAAAGGTCTTCCAATTAAAATGCTTAGCGAAGGTAATAAAATTGTCAAAATAGCATAAATAATACCTAGAGATGTTATTGATAAACTCCTTATACTGAAAGGGTCATCATCATCTCTTTCAAAATCACTTCGAGTAGAACCATAAGAAGATTCTTCGCTTGATTTACTTTGAATAAACTGCTTTGATTTCGTGTAACTCAAGAACTCTTAATTGGTAAAGATTAAGGAGATAATTAAACATCAATATCCTACATTCAAAATGTCAATAAATCAAAACATTGACTAGTAACTTTTTAATTTAATTACTCTTTTTCCAGCAAGGCCTTAATAGATTTCAGTTCGTCTAATATTTGCACCAGTATATTTTGAGCGGCGGTAGAAGGTGTATTAAAGACCTCTACAGTAACTTCCTTAATTCTTAAAATATCTTTTGCAAATCTTGCTACTTCATTAGGATGGAATTTTAAAGGATCTTTTTGATCAGTTCTAAATTCGGGATTTAATTTTCTTGGATTAAAGCTAGGGTTTAGATTTCTTAAATCTGTATTTGTATACCTATAGACAGAAGCTCTTGATCTGTTTAAGAATTTTTGAACTTCATCAATACCTACTAATTCCTCTTCGCTAGAAATATTGGAATCTATATTTTCCATAAACTTAAGAAAATGTTTTAGTAATAATGAACTTTTAAAAGAGTTTGAACTTCATTACTGAAAAAGTTAGCAGAAACAATATTTTTAGACTAGCCGCGTTGAGGGACTCAAGACACTTTAAATTAATTTTTCATCTTACTTGATAAAATTTAATATTATTAAGGATTTTTTTGTATGCGCGTTACAACCTCATTTCCTCTGGGGACACTTCGTGACACACCTTCTGAAGCTGAGATTATTTCACATCAATTACTTTTAAAAGCTGGATATATTCGCAGAGTGAACAGCGGTATTTATGCATACATGCCATTAATGCTTAGAGTTATTGAAAAAATATCCGCAATAATAGAGATAGAACTTAGTAGTATTGGTTGTACAAAATTACTATTACCCCAACTTCATCCTGCAGATTTATGGAGAAAAAGTGAAAGGTGGGAAGGATATACTGCAGGGGAAGGAATAATGTTTAATCTCAAAGATAGACAAGGTAAAGAATTTGGTTTAGCTCCAACTCACGAAGAGGTGATCACGAGTATTGCATCAGAGACCATTAACTCCTATAAGCAATTACCTCAATGTTTTTATCAAATTCAGACAAAATTTAGAGATGAAATAAGGCCAAGGTTTGGATTGATGAGAAGTAGAGAATTTATAATGAAAGATGGTTATTCTTTTCATTCTTCAGAAACCGATCTGGCTTCTTTCTATGAAAAGGTGGGCAATGCTTATGAAAATATTTTTAAATCTTGTGGTCTGCAGACAGTAGGAGTTGAAGCTGATAGTGGAGCAATTGGCGGTGCATCCTCTAAAGAATTTATGGTCACTGCTGATACTGGGGAAGATTCCATTTTGTTTACTCAAAGTGGTTCTTATGCTGCAAATATTGAAAAAGCTGTTTCTCTACCCTCTCAACCTATTCCACTAAAAGATGATATTGCAGAGTGGCTGGAGACACCTCAACAAAAAACAATCCTAGAGATTTGCGATAATAATAATTTAGACCCTAGTCAGATTATCAAAGCAGTATTATTCCTTGCACAGTTCGAAGGTGAATTTGAGGTGCCAATTCTTGCATGCATAAGAGGCGATCAACACATTAATGAAGTAAAGCTTTTTAACTTAATCAATAAACTTCATAATTTTAATCTTCTTAATCTTAAAAAGATTGAAGACAAAAATAATATCGAAAAAAATCTAATTGATTTTCCCTTAGGGTTTATTGGGCCAGATTTAGATAATAATACAATTAAAGCTTCTTCTAATTGGGATAAAAAATGGACAAGAATAATTGACCATTCTGCAAGTGGCCTTTCAAAGTTTATAAGTGGTGGAAATAAAGTTAATTTCCATAAAGTTTTTCGAGAATTTTCTTTCGCTTCGAAAGACTATCTAATTGGGGATATCAGGAATGCCAAAAAAGGAGATAAAATAAGTATTGATGATGATGAGGAACTTAAAGAAAAAAAAGGTATCGAGATAGGACATATTTTCCAACTAGGTCAAAAATATAGTGAAAAATTAAATGCAAAATTCTCTGATAAGGATGGTAAGTTAAAAAATTTATGGATGGGTTGTTATGGAATTGGAGTGACAAGAATAGCTCAAGCTGCTATCGAACAGAATCATGATCAAAAGGGAATTTGTTGGCCTATCCAGATTTCTCCTTTTGAAGTTATTATTATTCCAACAAACCTAAAAGACCCTATCCAAAGAGACCTTACTGAGCAAATCTATAACAACTTTATAATTAATAAAATTGATGTCCTCCTTGATGATAGAAGCGATAGAGCTGGAGTGAAATTTAAAGATGCGGAATTAATTGGTATTCCTTTTCAAATAATTATTGGGAGAGATTCTATAAATAAGGAAGTAGAACTTTTATGCAGATCAAATAATACTAAGTTTAAAATTAGTACTCACAAATTGTTGGAAACGTTTATTTCCGAATCAGAAATAATGTACAATAAAAAGTCTTAAGGCTTATTTATTTGGGAGCTAAGTTATGTTACTGAAATGGACATCAAAATTATTTTTAAAAGATCTTACCAAAGTTATATCTTTTTCAATATCTTTAATAATTGTTTTTACACTATTTAGTTCCCCTTCTATAGCTGCAAAAACCTCTATGACAGGAGACTATACAAAAGATACTATTTCAGTTGTTAAAACATTACAAATAGCTGTTGATACTCCAAAAGATTCTCCAAATAAAGATGAAGTAAGAAGTGAGGCTCTGACGCTTATAACTGACTATATTTCCAGGTACAGAAATAGAGGGATGGTGAATAAAACTCAATCATTTACTACCATGCAAACAGCATTAAATGCTATGGCAGGTCATTACAAAAACTTTGCAACTAGACCTTTACCAGATAAACTTAAGGAGCGTTTAAGCAAAGAATTTTCTCTTGCTGAAAAAATGGTTCTAAGAGAAAGTTGATACAATTCATTTACTTTTTAAAAGTAAACCAAGATTTTTGAATATATTAAATATTCGCACAAAAATAATGCTCTTCTAAAATTGGCCAATGTTGTTGTAATCGGAGCCCAATGGGGTGACGAAGGAAAAGGTAAAATAACGGATTTACTAAGTCGTTCGGCAGATGTTGTCGTTCGATACCAGGGGGGAGTAAATGCAGGGCATACTATTGTTGTAGATGATAAAGTCTTAAAATTACATTTAATTCCCTCAGGGATACTTTATAAAAACACTTCTTGTCTAATTGGGTCTGGAACTGTTGTAGATCCAAAAATCTTGCTTAAAGAAATTGACATGCTAATTGATAATGGAATTGATATTTCAGGATTAAAAATTTCATCAACATCACATGTAACAATGCCCTACCACCGAATATTAGATGAAGCAATGGAGGCTGATAGAGGTTCAAACAAAATAGGGACAACAGGTCGTGGGATTGGCCCAACTTATGCGGACAAGTCACAAAGAAATGGCATAAGAATAAGAGATTTGCTTAATAAGGAAAGGTTACTTGATGTTATTGAAATTCCATTAAAAGAAAAAAACGGTCTACTAGAAAAAATCTATGGCATTAAACCACTTAAATTAGAAGATATTGTTGAAGAATATCTTGACTATGGGAAAAGATTATCAAAGCATGTTGTTGACTGTACCAGGACTATCCATGCAGCCTCAAAAAACAAAAAGAATATTCTTTTCGAAGGCGCTCAAGGCACTCTACTTGACTTAGATCATGGGACTTATCCTTTTGTTACCTCATCAAACCCCATATCAGGAGGCGCATGTATTGGAGCTGGAGTGGGTCCTACTTTAATTGATAGAGTCATAGGTGTCGCAAAAGCTTATACCACAAGAGTAGGTGAAGGGCCATTTCCAACAGAATTGCAAGGGAGTATTAATGATCAACTCTGTGATAGAGGCAGTGAATTTGGAACCACTACTGGTAGAAGGAGAAGATGTGGGTGGTTTGATGGGGTTATTGGTAAATATGCTGTATCTGTAAATGGTCTTGATTGTTTAGCCGTTACAAAACTTGATGTGTTAGATGAATTAGATGAGATTCAAGTTTGCATTGCATATGATCTCGATGGAGAGGAAATAGACTACTTTCCAACAAATTCGGATGACTTAAAAAAATGTAAGCCAATCTTCAAAAAATTAAAAGGTTGGCAATGTTCAACTGCAGATTGCAGAAAACTATCTGATCTCCCAGAGAATGCTATGAATTATCTAAGATTTTTAGCTGAATTAATGGAGGTTCCAATTGCCATTGTCTCGTTGGGGGCTAATAGAGATCAAACTATAGTAATAGAAGACCCAATTCATGGTCCTAAAAGAGCCCTTCTAAGATGATTTAATTCCAAATTAATGAAGGAATCCTTTAGACATTTTGAACATCATAAACCTGTTGATCTGATTGGTCTGGGCAACGCAATAGTAGATATTATCGTAAATATTGAAGATGAGTTTCTTGAGATAAATAAGCTGGATAAAGGATCAATGAATCTTATTAATTCTGATGAATCTCAGAGATTGTTAGAAAACTGCAAAGTGATCAAACAAATTTCAGGTGGGTCCTCAGCAAATACCGTTGTTTCTTTAGCAGAATTAGGCAATCATGTGCAGTTTATAGGAAGAGTGAAAAATGATCAATTTGGGGATTTCTTTTCTGACGATATAAAAAAAAGTAAAACAATATTTAATACTCCACCAACTATTGAAGGTGCTCCAACAGCTCATTCAATCATTATGGTTACACCTGATGCACAAAGAACTATGTGCACTTACCTAGGAGCATCTGTAGAGTTTGAACCAAAAGACATTGACTTTACTGTAATTAAGGAAAGTAAATACTTATATTTAGAAGGATATTTATGGGACAGCGAATTAGCTAAGAAAGCTTTTATTAAAGCCGCCCAAATTGCAAAACAATCTAATACAAAAATAATTCTTTCTTTGTCTGATTCATTTTGTGTAGATAGACATCGTGAGAGTTTCTTGGAATTAATTTATGAATATGTAGATATTGTTTTTTGTAATGAATCCGAGGTGTTAAGTCTATTTAAAAATGATAAATTATCAAGCTGCCAAGAAGACCTATCTTCCCTATGTGAATTAGTCATAGTAACTCTTGGAAGCAATGGTTCTCTCATAGTTAACAAAAATAATGTTGAAAAAATTGAGTCAATAACGAAAGGCAAGATTATTGATACTACTGGAGCGGGAGATATATATGCGGGAGGATTTATCCATGGATTAATAAACAATTGTTCCCTCAAAAAATGCGGAGAGATCGCTTCAATTTGTGCGGGGCAAATAATTACGCAATTAGGATCCAGATCGGATATTGATCTTAAAGAGTTAATTAAATAAATTTAATCAAATAGTCTTATTCAACCAATCAAAATATTTCATCTCAGCATGGTATTTTTTGTAAATAATTTGAGGGACATCATATGTGGAATTTTTATTTAAGAAATCAATTAAACTATCTTTAAATTCTAGTTTACTTTTTATTGTGATTTCAAACTCTTTAGTTTCTTCAATATCATCATCCCACTTATAAGTTGAAAAAATTTGCTTTATCGAAACACAAGCTGCAAGTTTATTTTGTATTAGTAATTTAGCCATTCGCAAAGCATTTGCGTTACTTGATTCAGTTGTGATCATAACTAATACTTCCATAATGAATTAAACATCAATATCTTCTTATTATGTGATTTATCAAATTGTGATATTGATCAAAAGAATAAGAATAATCATTTTTAACTTTCGGCCTTTTAACCAAAAATAACTTCATCCTACTTCCAGAAACTATACTCTCCCAGTTTTTCTGAGAATAACTTCCAGATTCTCTGCATAGAACATAATCTATCTGCCAAAAATCACAAAGTTTTTTTTCTAAAATGCTTTTATTATTTTTACTCGGTTCAAGTATCGCTATATTTGCATTTTGAATACATGATCCAAAAGCTTTAGTTATGCTCTCATAAGTTGGAAGTACCCTTGTAAATACATTTGCTTTACAATTCATATAATAACTAGCTGTATCGTTAAGGAATCTTGATCCTATTGCAAGAAGAATATTCTTATTTTCTACATCAACATTATTTATATCCTTTAAGTGATCAATATAAAAAAAATTATTAGTGTTATTTATTAGAGATTTCCTCTCAAATAGTAAAAGAGGTGTATTAATTTCTTTACATGCATTATAAAGATTTTTAGAAATTATTACGGCAAACGGATGCGTAGCATCGACAACGCATGTGATTTTATTTTTATTTATGAAATTAATTATTTGATCTTTATTATTTAATTTCCCCGTAATGATATGTAACTTTGGATTTTCAATATAAGCTTGCCCTGCTTTATAAGTTAAAACACTTGCAAATACTGAATAATTAAGTTCAAGAAGCCTATTAGCTATTACAGGTCCATCCGAAGTTCCTGATAGGATCCAAACATTTTTATAGCAATTTCCTTGATTCTGCATCAGTATGTCTTTAATTAAATAGTAAGTAATGAATCATTGTTTAATTCAGGCGGTCATTAATAGCGCTCCCCAAATGAGGTATACCAAAGAAAACCAAACTCCAATTGCAGAAATGATTGTTAATTTTAAAGGATTACGTAGTGAAGATCCAACCAGAGATCTCAAGATCATAGGATGGGGAAATATTGCCCAAGAAATGGTAGATGAACTAAAGGAGGGGCAAAATATCGTTATTGAGGGACGTCTAAAGATGAATTCTGTCACTAGAAAAGACGGAACAAAAGAAAAACAAGCAGAACTAACAGCTTCAAAAATTCATCAAATAACGCAAGTTGATGTTACTAAGTCTGATCAAAAAGAAAATAATGAGTCATTTGAAAATAAAGAAACCGCAAAAAAATCTAGTTGGGATAGTTCACCTTTAGTACCTGAAGTGGACGAAATACCTTTTTAAATCAAATATCAACATTATTTTCTTGAACACTTATAATTAATTTGCTTATTTTTCTTTCAAGCGCGGCAAGTTCGCTTCTGATTTCTGGCCATTTACCCTTATCAAGATTTTCTAGTAGCCATGCTCTATCTTGATCAAGTTTAAAAATTAAATCTCCTTGATTTGCAGCATTAGGATCTTGCATAATACTTGTTAGCCCATTTAAAAATCATTCTACTAAATCAAAAATGAAGAAATACTTATCGCCTGGAAACTTAATAGTAACAGCTGGGGGTATATTAGCTTTTGTTGGAATGACTGCTTATTTTACAGACTCAGTGAATTTAAGTGTACCTACTTTTTTTTATGGAGTACCTATTTTCCTAATTGGCTTAGGCTTAAAGACTTCCGAAATTCCTCCTGTAGAGTTATTTGACAAGACAAATTTTGCGACAAATAAATTTAATAGACCAAAAGAACTAACAGCATTAGTTAAAGATGTTACAAGATGGAGGTATGGGATAAAAGCTCATCTTGAATCGTCATTAGAATCTTTAAATTTGTGGGACGAGGATAACCCCCCTCAATTAAAAGAAATAGAAGAAATTACAAAGGAAGAAAAGAATGGTCTCAGAATGCGTTTCGAATTAAACGCTGTCCCTATAGAAAAATGGATTGAAAAACAAGAAAGATTAAATAGGTTTTTTGTCAAAGGTCTTGAATCAGAATTTATTATCGACGATAATAAAAAAGAATTTGATTTTATTCTCTTTTATTGAATATAGGGATATATTTGTAAAAACCTAATTTCTCAATTCAATCAAGTTTTAATGATTTTTAATAATGAATGATTCTCAAAGAGTATCAATATTAAGCGAAGCACTTCCATATATACAAAGTTTCTCAGGTAGAAAAATTGTTATCAAGTATGGTGGTTCTGTAATGGAGAAGGATAATTTAAAAAATGCTTTTTTTAGAGACATAGCACTTTTAGCAACCGTTGGGGTTTGTCCGATAGTAATTCATGGAGGTGGACCAGAGATTAATAATTGGTTAAAGAAATTAGAAATATCTCCTAAATTCGAAAATGGATTAAGAATTACTGATCAAAAAACAATGGAAATTGTCGAGATGGTTCTAATGGGTAGAGTTAACAAACAAATCGTAAAAGGTATTAATAAAACTGGATCCTTAGCTGTAGGAATATCAGGTCTAGATGGTAATTTAATTCAATCTAGAGAACTAGGAGATGGGAGCCATGGGTTAGTGGGAGAGGTGACAAAAATCAATCCTGAAATATTAGATCCTCTTATTTCTAAAGGATACATCCCAATTATTTCTAGCATTGGATCAACCTTGGAGGGTATTTCCCATAACATTAATGCAGATTTTGTTGCTGGAGAAATTGCTGCTGCAATAAATGCAGAAAAACTTATTCTTCTTACTGATACTCAAGGGATTTTGCAAGAAAAAGATAACAAAAATAGTCTTGTTGAAAAAACTAATCTCAAAGAAGCAAGATATTTTATTAATAAAAAAATTGTGACTAAAGGTATGATTCCAAAAACAGAATGCTGTATAAGAGCTTTAGCCCAAGGCGTCAAAGCAGCTCACATAATTGATGGAAGAATAGAACATTCATTACTTCTTGAGATTTTTACAAATTCCGGAATAGGAACAATGATAGTCGCCTAACCCATGAAAACTTATGAGCAAGTTTTAGAAAAAGTAGAACTTGCTTTAGCTAAAGGTGAGTATCATTATTGCATTGAATTTCTTTTGCCCATAATCGAATCATTTCCTTTATCAAGCAAAGAGGGAGTAAATTTAAGAACAATCTTAATTACTGCTCTATGTGGTATCAATAAAAGGGATGAGGCGAAAAGGTTTTGTAAAGAACTTCTAAAATCTTACGATAATAAGACGAGAGAAAATGCAAAATATTTGATGGAAGTTATAGACTCTCCAGACATTAAAAAGCCAGAAAATTGGAACTTACAGTTTGAAAGCGACCCATCACTCAATAAAAAATCTCTTAACTCACTGCGCAAAAAAAGAGAAGTATTGAAGAAAAAAAAATTTATTAATGTAACTGAGACACCAACTGGTGAAACAAAGCCCTTTCAGAAAGGCTTTTCACTGATCATTTTTTTAATACTATTTTTATTAATTCCACTTTTAAGTGGCTGCGTAAAAATTGAGGATACCCTTGATCTCAGTGAACTTGATTCAATAACTAATAATTTAGTGATAGAGAGTAAATACATAAAGAAATTTCCTTGGCAATTAAAATTTGAAGAGAAGATGAAAGATATTTTTCCTGACGCAGAAATTGAACAAGACGAATCAACCTTTTCTTTGAAACATAAAAATCTCAATTTAGAGGATACAAAGCAAGTTCTTAAAATCACCCAAAATACAGCTGGAGAGTTGGCGGGAGAATCAACAAATATGGAAATTAATACTACTCAAAAAAACTTCATTTTTTTAAAAAAACACTTTTACAGGTTAGATTTGGATCTAAATTCTATTAAAGGCATTGATAATTTAGAACTCATTTTCAAAATTATTCACCCTAATAAAGCTATCCTTACCGATAAAAATAATTCAAATCTAGAAATCACAAAAAATCTAATAATTTGGGATTTAAATCAAGGGCAGATAAATAGTCTTGAATTTTCTTTCTGGAGCCTCAACAAACTCTTGATTTGGATATTTATTATTTTAATAATTATAATATTGGCTTATTTATTAAGATTCTATAGATTTAAATTAGGATCAGATTTACCTCAACTTCCATCAAAGTAATTACAACTCTGCTGGATTAACATCTATTGTTAAAAAAACATTTTTTGGAATAAGTTTCCATAATATTGATCTATCTGGTAAAGGTATCTTTGTTCCTTCAGGTCCATGTATTAATATCTGCCATCTAAATTTCTTACCGACTTTAGCTATTAAACTAGGGGCAGGACCAATTAATTTCCAGTTCTTTTTCTCACAAAAACTGAGTAGATATTTTGCTAATTTTATTGCAATTGACTCAGTTAATTCATAATTTTCACCTGATAATTTAAGTAGGCAAATTGTGCAAAATGGAAATAAATTAGCATCCTTTCTCAATCTCGAGTTTTCAATTAAGAATCTTTCATAATCTCTTTTTTGAAGATACGAAATCACCGGGTGGTTAGGTTTATATGTTTGAAAAATTACTTTCCCTTTTTTTTGTGCCCTGCCGGCTCTTCCTGCTACTTGCAAAAATAATTGTAATGATTTTTCTTCTGCTGAAATATCTGGGCGATGAAGCAACCCATCTGCTGCAATAACTACTGAAAGAGTAATATTGGGAATGTCAATACCTTTTGCCAACATCTGAGTACCGACAAGAATATCAGCATCACCTTTAGAGAACTTTGAAAGAATATCTCTATGACCATCCTTTCCTGAAGTTGTATCTCTATCAAAGCGAAGTACTCTTAAGTCAGGAAATTCTTCATTTAAAAACTCTATTACCCTTTGCGTACCAATTCCAAAAGGTTTGAAAGCAGTTGAATTACAATCTGGGCAACGATTGATCAATCTTGATTTATGATCACACCAATGACACCTTAACCATTTTTTTCCTTGTGATCCAAGATGCACTGATAAAGGAACGTCACAGTTGGGGCAATTTATTAAATATCCGCAATTTCTACAACTTAAAAATCCACTATGCCCTCTCCTAGGGATCAAAATTATTGCTTGCTCTTTTTTTAAGCGCAGTTGAGGAAGCAATTGTAATAATTCATTAGAAAAAATTTTCATATTTCCCTTCTTGAACTCATCCCTCATATCAATAATTTTTATTTCAGGGGTCTCATTACTGGATATCCTTTGAATCATTCTTACCAATTTAAAATTACTTTCAAAAATACACTTTTTCCAAGTCTTCATTGATGGGGTTGCACTCCCAAAAATTAACTTTGCAGAATTCCTTTTTACTATTTCAATAGCAATCTCTCTTGCGTCATAACAGGGCATAGGACTATCTTGCTTATAAGAAACATCATGTTCTTCATCCATTATTATTAATCCCAGATTTCTGATTGGAAGAAAAACTGCCGATCTTGTACCTATTACTATTAAAGGTTCATTAGCGTTAATAATTTTCTTCCAAACTAAAGTTCTATGATCGGGAGAACAATTACTATGATATTCGTAAACGACATTATTAAATCGCCTACTAAACCTATCAATAAGTTGAGGAATTAATCCAATTTCTGGGGTTAGTATCAAACAACTTTTTTTCTTAAGAAATTGATCTTCAGCAATTCTCATATATACTTCTGTTTTACCTGAACCTGTTTCGCCCCAAAGAAGTAATACATCTCCTGGTTTCATTGTTTGAAATTTTTGAAATGCAATTTTTTGCTCATTTGTAAGATTTGGTTTTTTCGTTGCTATATGATCTTTTACAAAGGAATTTAATTTACTATTTATATTTTTTTTTCTTTTAGATTTATCAAGATAATTTTTACTGACCATTGAGTTGATTAGAGTGTAATTAAAACCAGACTTTATTAATTCACTTTGCCAATTACCTTTTTTAGATAAAGTATCCATTAAAAAAAATTCTTTTTTGGTTAATCCATTTTTCTTAATATCAAATTCTTTTTTAGTTTCAATCCATATTTGATCTTTTAAACCTTTAGAGAAATTTTTATATTTACCAATCCAGCCAGGAGGAAACGCAGTTTTAAACATTTTTAAATTACTAACCATATAAAAAGAGGCTAGGGAGTCTATCAATTCTCTCCAAGATTCATCAATTATTTTTTTCTGCAAAATACTTTCAACAAACAAATATCTTATGCTTTTTCCTCCAGTAATATTTGATTCATCATTATTGACTGTCGAAAAGTCTTTTTTGGAGATCACCAACCCATTCAATAATCTCCCCCTTAGTCTCACACTTACAATATCTCCAACTTCTGCTCCAAGATTATTTCCATCTAAATAGTCAAAGCTTTCATTACTACTACCTATATCAAGCAAAATTTCCAATTTATAGGAGATATTTAATAACTGATTACTTGCCGGCTTCAAAACTTTTTCTTAGTATTGGATTGTTGAACATTCCACAAAGTGTTTTTTGCACATTGTAAGTATCCTGCTCTTAAGGGAGACATGAAGCTCTGATCATTGACTGAAAATTCAAAAAATGGTCTGCCTGTCTGAGAAATCCCAAGACTTTTTACTTTAGGTAATCTATAGCACTATTTAAATTTTTCAACAATTTAAAAAACTTTTTTATTCAAATTCCTGGAAAAAGTTCTTTTACAAATTAACGGGGAAATTTACTACTAAATGTACAAATTAGCCCTAAATAAAATTTAATCTAGTTAAATTCACCGTAGAAAGGAGTCCATCATGTGTCCAGTCGCAGCAGAATCAAAGAATTCCAAGCCCATTTCAAGAAAAAAGATCAATAAAAAAATTAATACAAATTTAGAAGCAGTAGTTGAAGAAGAAAATAATATCAATAGCCAAAGTTTACAGACATCATCTGATTCAAGGGAAAGTGGCATAGAAACCAATAATGAATTTAGTGATTCTGAAGAAGAAGATAAAGGGCTCGGGAATGTAAAGCTTGGGCCAAAAGGTATCTACACTGAAGATTCAATAAGAGTTTATCTCCAAGAAATTGGAAGAATTAGACTTTTAAGACCAGATGAAGAAATTGAGCTTGCAAGAAAAATTGCTGACTTACTACAATTAGAAGAGCTAGCAACTCAATATGAGTCAGAAAAAGGACATTTCCCATCTGTAAGAGAATGGGCCGAGTTAATAGATATGCCTCTTCCCAAATTTAGAAGAAGACTTCTCTTAGGGCGGAGAGCTAAAGAAAAAATGGTTCAATCAAATTTAAGATTAGTTGTTTCCATTGCTAAAAAATATATGAATAGAGGTTTATCATTTCAAGATTTAATCCAAGAAGGAAGTTTGGGTCTAATTAGGGCAGCGGAAAAATTCGACCATGAAAAAGGTTATAAGTTCTCTACATATGCAACTTGGTGGATTCGCCAAGCCATTACAAGAGCAATTGCGGATCAAAGTAGAACAATTAGATTGCCCGTTCACTTATACGAGACAATATCCAGAATTAAAAAAACTACAAAAGTTCTTAGCCAAGAATTTGGCAGGAAACCTAGTGAAGAAGAAATCGCTGAGAGTATGGAAATGACAATCGAAAAATTAAGATTTATAGCTAAAAGTGCGCAACTTCCAATTTCTTTAGAAACTCCAATAGGGAAAGAAGAAGATTCAAGACTAGGAGACTTTATAGAGGCTGATATAGAAAATCCAGAGCAAGATGTTTCTAAAACTTTACTAAGAGAAGATTTGGAAGGAGTATTAGCCACTCTTAGTCCAAGAGAAAGAGATGTTCTCAGATTGAGATATGGAATTGATGATGGGAGAATGAAAACTCTTGAAGAAATTGGCCAGATTTTTGACGTGACGAGAGAAAGAATTAGACAAATAGAGGCAAAAGCTCTAAGAAAACTTAGACATCCAAATCGAAATGGGGTTTTAAAAGAATATATAAAATAAAAAAAGTTAAGTATAATAATTAGCCTTAAAAACTGACAAAATAATAGCTTAAAATAAATTCGACTTAATTTTTAATTCAAACTCAAAATAATATTTAATGACTAATTTTAAGCTAAAAATAGCTAGTAGAAGAAGTAAGCTAGCAATGGTTCAAACTTTATGGGTTAAAGATCAACTAGAAAGGAATATTCCCAATTTAGAGGTATCTATAGAAGCTATGGCAACTCAAGGTGACAAAATCCTTGATGTAGCCTTAGCAAAAATAGGCGACAAAGGCTTATTTACAAAAGAACTTGAAGCACAAATGCTCGTAGGACATGCAGATATAGCAGTACATTCTCTAAAAGATTTACCAACCAATTTGCCTAATGGCCTTAAATTAGGATGCATTACAAGAAGGGAAGATCCTGCAGATGCTTTAGTAGTAAACAAAAAAAATGACTGTTATAAATTAGAAAACTTACCTGAAGGTTCGATTGTTGGAACAAGCTCCCTAAGAAGACTTGCACAATTAAGAAATAAGTACCCACATCTTGTTTTCAAAGATATCAGGGGAAATGTTATTACAAGAATTGAAAAATTAGATGCAGGAGAATTTGATTGTATAATTCTTGCGGCCGCTGGTTTAAAGAGATTAGGCTTTGAATCAAGAATTCACCAGATTATCCCAAGTGAAGTTTCTCTTCATGCCGTTGGCCAAGGAGCACTAGGCATTGAATGTAAATCTGATGATAAAAAAGTTTTAGAAATTATAAATATCTTAGAACATAAACCCACCAGTCAAAGATGTCTAGCTGAAAGGGCTTTTTTAAGAGAGCTTGAAGGTGGATGCCAAGTCCCAATAGGTGTGAATAGTAATATTCAGAATGAACAACTTTGCCTTACTGGTATGGTTGCATCCCTTGATGGAAAAAGGCTTATTAAAGATCAATATATTGGCAATATTAATGATCCCGAAGAAGTAGGCAAAGAACTAGCTAAAAAATTAAAGCAGCAAGGTGCCGAAGAAATACTAAGCGAAATATTTGAAAAATTTAGAGAAAAATAAAATTAGTTAATTTACTAATTTAGGATCAATTTCTTTTTTGTATCTCTCTTCACAATCTTTAATCACTTTAACAGCTTCTTCTATCCCAAAAAAACCATTGACAGTACATGTTCCTGGTTTTTTTAGATCTTTGTAGTGCTCCCAATAATACTTTGTTTCTTTTAACCAATGATCTCCAAGGTCTTCATAACTTGAGATATGATCCATTCTTTTATCATCTGCGAGAACCGCTATTACCTTATCATCGACCTCTCCACCATCATCAAATTTCATCACCCCAATAATCCTTGCTTCCACAATAGATCCTGGTATCAATGGCTCAGTTACCCCAACAATTTCTACATCAAGCGGATCTCCATCTTCATCCCATGTCCTTGGGATACATCCATAAGCAAAAGGATACGCAAGTGATGAATAACCTACTCTATCAAGTTTAAGATGGCCCGTTTCTGTAATTAATTCATATTTATTTATGGTATTAGAGTTCAATTCAACAATAGTGTTTATTATTGTATTTGAGCTGTTAGTGAAAGCATTTAGTATGTGCAATAAATTTGGGGTAACCCTGCTTGGGGGCTGATTTAGATTTGCCATCAAGAAATTATTTTTGTTTATCTTACATCCTCACACCTAACCAAATTCTTTAAAAGTAATGTTTCAGCAAAAATCATTTATTTTAGACCTTAAATGATTAATAAAATAGTTTGGCGATAGTTCTTCATTGGTTACAGCTCTTACCAACTCCATACAATTAACTGATCTGCCATATTTATGTATATTATTTTTTAA
This sequence comes from uncultured Prochlorococcus sp., assembly GCA_902536775.1. Classification (GTDB taxonomy): domain Bacteria; phylum Cyanobacteriota; class Cyanobacteriia; order PCC-6307; family Cyanobiaceae; genus Prochlorococcus_A. Next base: position 2,910 of record CACAYX010000005.1, on the reverse strand, counting down.
CCAAAAGATGATCTTTTGATATTCACCATTTTCAATTAAGTTGTCAATCAAACCTATGTCTCTTTCCATTTGAGAAGATATTTGAGCACTTATAACATGTCCTAACAAATATGAGGGGAAATATCCAAACGCCCCTTCACTCCAATGAACATCTTGAAGACAACCTTCTGAATCATTAGATGGTTTAATTCCTAGGAGTTCATCATATCTTTTATTCCATTCTGTTGGAATATCTTCAGCGGGTAACCCTCTTTCAATTAAATCTATTTCAAGTTCGGTTCTTATTAATATGTGTAAGCCATAAGTCAATTCATCCGCTTCAACCCTATTTAATCCTGCTTCCAAATGATTAATAGATTTACATAGTTCTAAATAATTATTAAGAGAACATCCAGCCGAAACAAATTTGTAAAAAAATCTTTTTGAAAAAGATTTGGATTTAACTATTCTATTTTCCCAAAATAAAGATTGACTTTCATGAATACCCATTGAGGTTGCTTGCCCTAAAGGCCAAGCAAACCATTGATGACTTTGAGAAGGCAAACCCTGCTCATAAATAGAATGCCCCCACTCGTGCGCAGTTGCTAAAAAACTTGATAGTGGTTCACCTTTAACAATTCTTGTCGTAATCCTGTAATCATTAGGCCCTAATGTAATCGAAAATGGATGGGGAGATTTGCCAACAACAACTAGATCTTTATCTCTTCCAAACTCATCAAGTAATTGAGAACATAAATTATGTTGAGATTCTGGACTCAAATCCCAGTGATCTTTCTTAGATTTATTAATCCCTCTAATCAACTCTGGTAGAGTATCTTTCAAAGGCTGAAACATTTTATTCAGCCACTTTAAAGTTAATTCAGGCTCAAAGGGTTGGGCTAAAGTTTCCCATGGTGAATATTGATCTGATATTTGTTTTGCCTCTTCAATCCGCAATTTAACTAATTCTTCAAAGAAAGGAAGAAAAATTTTAAAATCTGATTTTTCCTTAGCTTCTTGCCAGCTTTCATACCCTTTAGATTTTGCCTTTGCTAGAGACTCAACTAATTTAGGATCTAAATTTCTTTCTCTATTAAATTCCTTCAATAAAAGACTAATATTTCTCTCTTTATCTTTTATGAAAAGTTGATTATCGGAATTTCGTTCAATATCTGCTAGTTCATTTTTAGCAGATTTTATTAAATTTGAAAATTCCTCGGAAGAATTTCTTTCATGCAGTACTTTTGCAATATAAGTAAGTTGTTCAGACCTCCAAGAAGCACCTTTCTTTGGCATTCCAGTATTCTGATCCCAATAAAGTGTATTTTGGATTGAACCTAATATTTGTGTTTCTTTAAGGTAAGCACCCAGATTATTCCAATGAGTTTCAGCCAAAGATTTTAAAGGAAATTAAATTTATCTTAAGATAAAAATATTAATGTCTGCAGTAAAATATGCATCTTTATCCATAATAGGATATTGATTAATTAAGTTTTAACTTATATGGAACAAATATTTTCAAAATTAAAATTCATAACTCATGGCGAGGGTTTTATTGACATCACATATGATTTAAATTTATTTGTTGAAAAAAATAATTTTCATTCCGGAATTTTAAATTTAACTTCACTTCATACAAGTTGCAGTTTAACTATTAATGAGAACGCAGATCCAAATGTACTGAGGGACCTAAAAAAATATATGCAATCGATAGTTCCCTATGATTCCTACTTAACCTTATCAAAAAATAGAGAAGAAATATCCTATAAACATTATCAAGAAGGGGCTGACGATATGCCAGCACATATTAAAACATCCCTTACAAACACTTTTTTATCTTTGAGTTTTCAAGACGGAAAAATTATGCTTGGCACATGGCAAGCAGTTTATTTATGGGAACATCGATTTGATCAAAAGGAAAGAATCATTAATGTACATATAATTGGGGAGAAAAAGTAAGATATTTTATAATGTAACAAGTCAGATTTATTATTTAATGGAACCCTACATTTTGCAAGATGAAGAATTGAATGAATTAGTTGTCAAAATACCTGGCTGGGAAATTAAATCTAAACAAATCCAAAGAGAATTTAACTTCGCTAATTTTATTGAAGCTTTTGCTTTTATGACTAAGGTTGCTTTAATCTGTGAAAAATATAATCATCATCCTTACTGGGAGAATGTTTATGCAAAAGTAATAATTAAATTAAATACACATGATCTAGGAGGTATTACGAATCTGGATCAAACATTAGCTTCGGAAATCAACAAAATTTTCGATCAATAAAAATATAAACTTGTTTTCAACTATTCAAAATGTCTAAAAATTTATTGCCAGTTACTATTATTAGTGGATTTTTGGGTTCTGGTAAAACTACTCTTTTAAATCATATTTTAAAAAATCAAGTTGGTATTAAAACAGCTGTTTTAGTCAACGAATTTGGAGAAATCGGAATAGATAATGACTTAATAATAAAAGGCTCAGAAGATATGATCGAATTAAATAATGGATGTATATGTTGCTCTATCAATGGCGAATTATTAAATACCGTATCTAAAGTTTTAGAAAGAGCTGAAAAATTAGACTATTTGATTGTTGAAACAACTGGATTAGCAGATCCATTACCAGTAGCCATGACTTTTGCGGCTGGTGATCTTAGAGAAAAAGTAAGATTAGATTCGATAATCACTGTCATTGATGGAGAAAATTTTGATTTTGAAATTAATAATACAAGTGTCGCATATTCTCAAATTTTATACGGAGATATCCTTCTTCTTAATAAATCTGATTTAGTAAGTGAAAAACAATTAAAGAACATAGAGGAGTTTATAAATAAAATAAAAAATGAACCAAGGATTTTGAGATCAACTAATAGTGAAGTTGCATTACATACAATAATGAGCGTGGGTCTATTTGAGACGGATACTTTT